>DATMLG010000022.1:0-14867 GCA_035570675.1 Verrucomicrobiia bacterium
TCCGGGCGACGAATTTTTTGAGCAGCCATTGGCTCAGGTGATTGGTCGGCCAGATCACGCCAGGATTGGTGGCATCCTGTGCCCACGCGCTTAGAAGTTCATCAGTCAGAACCAGCGCATCGGGGGTGAAACCGTCCTTCAAGGCCGCCTCGCGCAGCAACGGCCCCTGCCTGCCCATGAATGCCGCCGTGGCGCGGTTGGCATTTTGATAATCGGCACGCGGCCACAGGGCAGTCGGTATCAAATACTTGTCGATCAAATGATTTGAAACCGCGCCGTCAAGGAGTTCTCCCGCGGCGTTGAGTCGTTGATAAACCTCCGGCTCGTCATGGCCGGAAATGATCACCCAAAGCGGGTCCGGAGGCATTCCCATCGTGGTGGTGATTTCGTTGAGTGCAGACTCGGCCTCGCCATGCTGCGGACGTAGCGCATCACCCGTCGGGTCCAGTCCCGGCCGGTGAAAACACAAGACTCCGCATGTAATGAGCAAAATTAAACCGGTCAATTTCAGGACAATGGGATGGCTAGATTGCTGCGGAGGCGCATGGCCGGTTGCGGGTGATTCGATGGGCGCAACAAAATACGTCCACCAATCGACGGGCTTTTGGTTAGGAGACGGTTTCCGGCGATCCGGAAACAACGGCGGCAAATAGATCATTACCATCACGAGTGCGGCCACAGCGACGCCGATTGCTACCAACGAACCGAGTTGTCCCAGCCCGGGCAGACCGCCAAGATTCAGCACCAGAAAAGCGCTCATCGTGGTGATGGCCGCCCATAGAATGCTGGGCGCAATGACGCGCCGGATTTCCGGCACCGTCAGGTCGGGATGCGCCAACGCCTCCTGGTAATGCACCACGGCATAATCAACTGCCAGGCCGAGCAGGACCGCCGCAAAACCCAGGCTTACGACATTAATCGTTCCCAGTACCAAACCGCCCAGCGCCAATGTCGCGAACAAAATCACACCCAGCAGCGCCAGCAACCAGAACATTGGCTTCAAACGCCGGTGGGTCAGCCAGAATAGCAGCGCGATAATCGACGCCGTCCCGCCCACCGAATGGCTCATGTCGCGCTGCATGCTTGTGGCGATTTCTTCCACAAACACCGGGCGACCGGTAAAGCGGACTGTGACCCCATCCCAATCTTCCTTCGGCCCCTCGGATCGCAGGCCGTCGACGACCTCATGCATGGATTTCAACCAACTTTCGCAGGAGCGGTAGCTGCCGAGGTCAATGGCGGACTGGACATACAGCAATCGAAATGTTCCGTCCGCCGAGGCGAACATTTGCTGGCCCTGACCCATGGAAACGCCGCTGAGATTGGTGAGCGCCGGCATGTTTAACAGGCCGAAGGGATCGTACTGGAGCCGCAACAAATCCATCGGCGACATTGTGTTGCTCAATCCTGCCAGGGTCCGGTCCAATTGGGCTTTGAGCAGGTCCGGCGTAAGACGGTTGGTCAACGCCGCAAAATCCTGGGGCGGCTGGTTGAGCCAGAGGTAGGCGAGGGGTTCGCCCAATTGCTCCGGGTGTTCCATCAAGGGCAACTGCCAGGAGACTTCCTCGACGAGATTGGTCTGCTGGCTTAAACGATCCGCCAGCGCGGTGGTCAGCTTCTCCGCTTGATCGGGATTGGGAGCGCGAAGGGAAACCACCAGTTCCCGGGCGTTCGTGAAGTGCTTTTCATAAAGCTTCAGTCCCTGAACGGTCGGTTCGTCGGATGGCAGCAGGTCGAGAACGTCAACGTCGAAACGGAGACGCCAGAGACCGAGTCCGACCGCGAGTACGAGCCAAACCCACCACCAACGTTTGAGAAATGAACTCACGGCGCGAGAAAGCCTTCCAGGGTTTCTCCCGTGTGGGTATTTTCGAGGCGCCAGCCGCCCTCCGGCTTGCGTTCGAAATGCAATGCAGGCGGAAGCTTTTCGCCGGCGAGCGCGGTGGGAAGGTAAAGCCAGAGAAAACGGGACGGTCCGGGGCCATGCCCGCTGAAGCTCATCTGCCGTGGCGGAAATTGGATGAGCCAACGGTTTGAGGTGGTTTGGGCGGCGACCATCGACATGGGTGTCTTATCGAACTGGAGCAGATGACGACCTTCTTGATCGTGGGCGAACACGAGATCGCCGCCGATTTCCGGCATTCCGCGACCCGGTCGCCAGAGCGCCTGGCCGACCTGGACATTCCAGCCGGGACCCGAAGCGGTAAACAAACTTTTGGTTGTTGTCTGGCAACCGCAAAACAGCGCCAAGCCGGCCAGCAAAACTGGCCAGAGAAAATGGCGGATCAAAAAGCCTTTGGGTACGCGCATACAGCGGGGTCATTGTTGCGGAAGCCGGAAAGTTGTCAACGACTCCCGCCAAGACAACAGGCGTTTCAATAATGTAATGCATTATCTATAAAATACTTACACACTATTTACATTTCGAGATTCAATTCCTAAAAAAACCATTTGACAGCATGATGTCAATATGATATCAATTAGATAACATTCGGTATAAAGAAGGAACCTTATATGAACACTGAAATTCAAACTGCGAATCGCGAGCGCGTGGTCTATGCGTTCAGCGGGTGGGCAATGCTTCCCATCCTCATAGTTTTGCTGGTCGCCAGCACGTCTTTGCTCATCTACTCTCTCCCCATCCGGGACAGCCACGGCCAACCGCCGATATGGGGGCTTTTCATTCCCATGGTTATATTATTGCTGGTGAGTTGTATTTTACTGTCAGGGTTTTTCACACTCCAACCGAATGAAGCGCGGGTGCTCATACTTTTTGGCGCATATAAAGGCACGGTGCGTGCGGCCGGGTTTCACTGGGCCAATCCGTTTTATGCGAAAGGTTTCAAGCAACGAATCTCAATGCGCGCGCGGACGTTGAACATGACGCCATTGAAAGTGAACGACAAGCGCGGCAATCCCATTGAAATCGCCGCCGTCGTGGTGTGGCGTGTCCAAGATACCGGACAGGCGGCGTTTGACGTGGAGAATTACGAAAGCTACGTCCAGACCCAGAGCGAAACTTCCCTGCGGCACCTGGCCAGTTCCTACGCTTACGATCATGGTGAAGAAAACGAAGTAACGCTGCGGAGCAGCGTGGATGAAGTTTCACAGGCTCTCCGCAAGGAATTGGAAGTGCGGCTGGAGAAGGCCGGCGTGCTGGTGGACGAAGCGCGATTGACGCATCTGGCCTATGCGCCGGAAATCGCCCAGGCCATGCTCCGCCGTCAGCAGGCGGAGGCGGTGATCGCCGCGCGCCAGAAAATCGTTCACGGCGCTGTGAGCATGGTGGACATGGCTTTGAAGGAACTCGCCGCCAAGGATGTGGTGCATCTGGATGATGAACGGAAGGCTTCGATGGTGAGCAACTTGATGGTCGTGCTCTGCGGTGAATCCGAGGTGCATCCCGTCGTCAACACCGGCACGCTTTACAACTGAGCCACGCATGGCCGAACGCAAGAATTTCCTGCTGCGCATTGATCCCGGACTTTGGGCCGATCTCGAAGCCTGGGCGCAGGATGAACTTCGCAGCGTCAACGGCCAGATCGAATATGTGCTCAAGCAGGCGGTGCAAAAGCGCAGGGGCGCCACGCCGCCAAAAACTGCCGGAAACGAGCCGCCCGCCGCGCCGTGAGCGGCGGGCGGCCTGAGTTTTTCGCTCCAACCATGAAATAATTTGGCAGCCAGGGAAGTGGGGGCCTGCCCTCGCCAGCGGGGCGAGGGCAGGAGACTTCCGGATGCCATGTTCGGCCGGGCCAAGAAAATCTTGAAAATATTTTTGGGATTGTTACCTTGGCCGAACTGCGCGCTTAGCTCAGTGGTAGAGCATTACCTTCACACGGTAGGGGTCGCAGGTTCGAAACCTGCAGCGCGCACCACCTTTTTAAAAGGGTTTTGTTGGTTTTAGGGTCGGAACTAACAACAAAACAGGTCGATCCAAATTCTGCGGTTGTTGTTCGAGACTGGTTTATTCATCCCGCGCCATCCTTATCCCAAGCCCGTCTCCCGTAAAAATCGTTCAATTTCACTCCGCATTATTATTTTTGCGTCTCAGCGCGCCGGAGCTTTTCAACAAATCGTGCTGGATGAGGTGATGCGCAGTTTCGGTCGAGACTCCCGGCATTTGAGCAGTTTCTTTTGCGTAAGGGCGAGCCGGGAAAGTGAATTTGAACCTGCGGGATGCGGGAGCGGTGGACATTTTGACAGCGATAATTCCAGGTCATTCCCTGATTTCAGAAGCAAATTTGTAGCCGCCAGAACCCACTTCAAAAAAGGCCTTGCCGCCTTCCTGCCGAAGAAATTTCACATGTTCGGCGTTTTCCACGAGCTGGCCGTTCTCGGTGATGCCCGCAATGTTCCGCGTCGGGATGCAGACCGTTGCAGTCGTGTTGGCTGGCACTTCAACTTCGAGCATCAGCCGTTTGCCCTCCAATTTCCAGGCGGTGCTAATTTTTCCGTGTATCGAATCGAAGCTGGTATTGGCCCAGGTCAGGCCATCGCGAATAACCGGATCGATCAGGATGGTTTTAAAGCCGGGACTCGCGGGGCGGATCCCCCCGATGTAACCAAAGAGATATTCCCCGCAGGAGCCAAGCGAATAATGGTTAAACGAGTTCATCCCCGGATCCTGAAACCCCTTTTCGGGAGTCCAGCCATCCCATCTTTCCCAGATGGTGGTGGCGCCATGTTTCACGGAGAAGAGCCAGGACGGAAAAGTATCCTGTTGGAGCAAACCGTAGGCGGTATCCGCTTTGCCGGCCCGGGTCAGGACCGGCAACAAATAACTGACGCCAACGAAACCGGTGGAAAGATGTCCGCCCTTGGCCTTGATGTCCTCTTCCAAATATTCAGCCGCCTTTGGACGGAGGTCTTCAGGCAGCAATTCAAATTTAAGCGCCATGGCGTAGGCACATTGGGTGTTCCCCTGGATATGGCCATCCGCCGCGACGTAACGTTTGTTGAACGCGGTCTTGATGTCCGCAAACAATTGATCGTATTTGTCCGCTTCAGCCTCACGCCCGAGGACGTGGCAGGACTCGGCCACCAAGTGCGCCGAGTTGGCAAAAAAGGCGGTGCCGATCAAATCCTTGGGCGTATTGGCATTGATGGACAACCAGTCGCCGAAGTCTTCGCCACGGTCCTTGTCGCGAATCAACCCGTCACTGTGTAATTGCATGTAATCCACCCACTTGATCATCGCCGGCAGATGGCGTTCCAACACACGCTTGTCGCCATACATCTCATAAATGGTCCAGGGACAAATCACCCCGGCATCCGCCCAGGCGGGAACGCCGCCAACATCCCGGCTGGTATTGGGGCTCACATTGCTGAACGCTCCGGCCGGAGATTGGCCGTCGTCCACATCCACCAGCCATTTGGTGAAGAACGCTTCCACATCCGAATTGTAACAGGCGGTGCGGATGAACACTTCCGCATCGCCCATCCAGCCCAGACGTTCATCGCGCTGCGGACAGTCGGTGGGCACACTTATATAATTACCCCGCTGACCCCATTGAATGTTGGACTGAAGCTGATTGATCCGCGGGTCTGAACAGGCAAACTCACCCGTCCTGGGGGTGTCTGAACCAATGACAATTCCCGTGACGGCATCTTTCGCCGGCTCGCCAGTCAGGCCGGTGAGTTCAATATAGCGAAAACCGTGAAAAGTAAAACGCGGCTGCCAGATTTCCACATCGCCGCCTTGACAGGTATAATGATCTACCGATGGAGCCCCGCGTAGGTTTTGGGTGTAAAGCGTGCCATCAGGATTAAGCATTTCTGCGTGGCGCAGGGTAATGGTGGTGCCGGCGGGGGCCGAAACTTTCAGCCTTACCACTCCGACCATGTTCTGGCCCAGATCATAAATCCAGCTGCCGGGCTGGGGTTGTTTGATGGTTTTGGGGTGCAATTCGCAAAGCTCGCGTACGGGCGGAGCGACCTGTGATTCCAATCGACGGGAACTTTCATCACGCACCGTGACGGCCAACCAGCCGCTTTCATCCAAACCGGACTTGTCCCAACCCTTAATTTCCAGACGCGAATCATAATCCTCTCCCAGCATGAAATCAGAAGACAGGATGGGGCTGGCGTGCCATTTCCAGCTATCATCGGTCACAATTTTTTCGGTGTGGCCGTCCCGGTAAGTCACTTCCAGCTGGGCCAGAAACGCCGGTTCCTTGCCGAAGAACTCATAGCCGCCATTGCCAATATGACCGCTGAACCAGCCATCGGCCAGCAATGCGCCCAGCGCATTGCCGCCGGGCTTCAACAGATCAGTGACATCGAAAGTCTGATAGCGAACCCGCTGGCGATAATCGGTCCAATCCGGGGCGAGCACGTGATCTCCCGCCCGCTGGCCATTGACATGCACTTCATAAAGTCCCAGCGCAGTGACGTAGAGAACCGCTCGTTGCACTGGTGAGTTCAATTCAAAAGACTTCCGCAAATATGGCAGAGGGTACAGCTTGCCGGGCAACATCAGAGTTTGATTCTCAGCCACCTCCTTTTTTAAAATCTGCCCTCCGCACTCGTATTCCACCCGCAGACATTTGACCATGTTAACCGCCGGATCCGCGCCCATAGTTTTGTTATTGACCGCCATTTTCAGGCGGCCTTGCCTGATATGGCTGTTCAGGACGTCGGTGACATCGACCGACTGGCCTCCCGCAACTGGTTCATAGGTTGCATGTCGGATGATCAAGGGCGCATTCTCGGCTTCGGTGGAAGAGGTCGTTGTGACCCATTTGGCGCTCCAATCGGCCGGCTGGAGCAGCCCCATCGTCCACTGCGCGCCCGGACTCCAATCCCCCGCGTTGCCATCGCGATCCCAGGTTCGCACCTTCCAGTAACAAATCTCACGGGAAACCAGCGGTTCACCGGCGTAAACTATCTGGGAGCTGTCATCCGATGTCACCTTGCCGCCATCCCACAGGTCGCCTTTGTCTTCGTTCAACAGCTGCGAGGAGGAGGCCACCAGAATTTGATAGGCAGTCTGCATTTCTCCCCTTCGGTTCGAGTTGATGATCCAGCTCAAGCGCGGGCGGGTCGCATCAATGCCGTACGGGTCATTGAGATATTCGCACCGCAGGTCTCTGGTGGACATCGCCGCCGGGCAAATGCCGCCAACGAGCATCATGCCGAGGACAAGAACATGTTTGAATCGGTTGATCTCCATTTTTTTTGGGTTAACACTTTGTCAAGAGGCGGCTGGCAAAGCCGGTCCGTCCCCCGAACATGGTGAGATTTTTATCACCGAAACAGGGGATGTTCCAGCAAAAGCAGTGGCGCCCAAGCGGAAGTTGTCAGTTCATGCTGCGCCAGCACGAAGCGTCAATTAATTGCTGGAGTTTGTGGCTTGTTTGATGGCCCATGCCGCCGTATCAGCATCCAGAGTGCGGGCCTGTTGTTCCAATGCTTCGGCCAGTGGGACATCGCCGCGCTTTCGCGCAAGGACAGAACGAATGGCTTGAGCCGCGGCGTCCGGGCCCGGCTCAATTTTCTCGAGCTGATCCAGAATGGCGGCGGCATCGTCGGGGTGACCCGAGTGGATATGCAAGAAGGCAGTTTGGAGGAAGGCATTTTTGCTGGGCGGTTTGCATTCCATGGCGCGCTGAAACGCCTGGAACGCGTCATTCGTCCGTCCCAACGCAGCCAGCGAAACGCCATAGTTGTTCCATATTCCGGCGTCTTCGGGGATGAACTTCAACGCCTGTTCGTAAGCTGTCCCGGCTTCTTGATATCGCTTGAGCGCAAACAAAACATTGCCCCGATGATGAAGCGCGGTGACTTCGCCCGGGTCCAGTTCGAGGCTGTGATCCACATCTTCCAGGGCCTGGGTGAAATTCCCGTTTTCGTACCAGCCGATGGAACGAAAAAGATAATCGCGCGAGAACGAGGGAAGTTTCGCGCCGGACCAGTTGGGCAGGGAAATGAATGCCATCAAGGCCATGCTACCCAGGATGCCGGCACAGGAACGCATTCTGCCCCGGCGGATCGTTTCCACCAAGGCGAGCACGCCGCCGCCCCCGATGACCGCCAAGGCAGGCCAGACCGGATACCGGTAACGATCACAGATAAAGAAGGCGACATTGGCGGCGGAATAAAGAAATACATAAACCAGCAGAATCAAAAGTGGGTCCCGATTTCCCCATTTGGCGGCGGCCCAGATTCCGGCGGGAGCCAGCATCAGCAACACCACCCAGCGAACGGGCAGCAGGCGCAGCCAGATGTATTCTTGTTGGAGAAAAGCGAAGGCCTTGTTGTTGGGCACCTCGGCGTTCCAAAGGGCAAGACAGCATTTTTTGGCGATCAAGCGGAGCCAGGGCATCGGAGCAGCCCGGATTTCCTCCATCGCCCGGTGCGTCCAGTATTTGGAGACCGCCATGGCATTGGTTTCGGGCTGGCGATGTTCCGCCCGCATCGCGGCCTCGTATTCCTCCCGTGCCCAAACCTCAACCGAGTCTTCATAGCGCTCGCCGTAAGTCACGCGCCGGGCCTGCTCCGGGACCATGCCGTCCGCCGTCCTGCGGTTGCCCAGATAAAGATTTACGCCCCCCGCGCTCGGGAGCCATTGGAAGCTGCTGGACTGCATCTCGTTGATGAAACCCCACGGAACCGCCATCAGCAGTCCGCCGACGAGTCCGACCAAGGGCAGCAAGGCATCGAGCCGGCGCGAAAGCCACCAACGCCACGCCGCAAAAACCGGGTATACCGCCATGAAAACCAGAAAGTTGGCGCGTGCCTGTGCCGTGAGTATTGTCAAGGCGCCCCCGAGCACCCACAGCCGGCAGGCCTGCCAGCCGGAAGTTTCGGCAGCGCGCAAGTGCAACAGCAGCACCAGACAGATTAGAAACGTATAGCTGGACTCGATCAGCAGTTCGCCCTCGAAGTAAAGCGGCACCGGGGCGAGCAGAAATAAAATGCCGCCGATCAGACCACAGAGCCGGTGCCGGAACAGCCGTGCCCCCAACAGCGCCACCACCACCCCGGTCCCGACGCCCAGAAAATGTTGCACCACCAGGGCAATATCCACTCCATGCGAGCCGCCCAGCTTGTACAAAAAAGCCAGGAACATGGGGTACAACAGAGGCCTCAAGCCATGAAGCACGTGAAGATCCTGTCCCGCCAGGAGCATTCTGGCCACGGTGTCATAGTACTTTTGGTCCAGGGTCAGCACGCCAAAGGAAGGGTTGTGCGCGTGTTCCACCAGGTAGCCGCTCCGGACGATCAACCCCAGCACGATCAGCATCACCAGGCTGTCCTTGAAGGCCCCCTTCGAAATGTCCTTGCCGAAAGCTTGGACGGCATCCGGATTAGGGCTGTCCGGGACGGCCGGGGTATTTGTGGAAGTCGCCAATTTCATTGGACTAGCGGGGTCACACCCTGTAAACCCGCGTCTTCAAAGTCAAGAGTCAAAGCATTTGCCATCCTTGGTTATCGGCCGGGCGGGAATGCGCCTTGACTGCCAATCCTTTGGACTGGCAGGTTTGTCTTCCAGAACAACCTTAACTTGGCGACCAATAAAACAGAGCCCGCGGAAGTCCGCCCGCCGCAACAACCCAAACTTGGCGTGGCCACGCCCCTTGCAAACGAGGAAGCCACGATTAACCGCCTGCTTGACGGGGTTCTGGAACATCTCCGGTCGCAGGACCGGTTTTATTGCGTGCTGGACAATTCTTGCAAGGACAAGACCCGGACGATCGTGTCCGAACGGGCGGCGCGCGATCCGAGGGTGGTGCTGGTGTGGGCTCCGCAGAACCGCTGCGTGGTGGACGCGTATTTTGCCGGTTACCGCGCGGCGGTGGATGATGGTTGCGAATGGATTCTCGAGATGGACGGAGGATTGAGCCATCTGCCGGAACAAATACCACGCTTCCTTGACGCGATGTCGCAAGGCTATGATTTCGTCGGCGGCAGCCGTTACCTTCCCGGCGGCAGCCACAAAAGCCCTTGGAACCGAGTATTCGTCAGCAGAGGAGGCTCGGCGCTGGCCAGACTTGTACTTCGGGCAAAGATGACCGACATGACCAGCGGCTTTGAGTGCTTCAGCCGGAAGGCAATGTGCCATGTCCTCGAAAAGGGTGTGACCAGCAAGGCAAACTTTTTCCAGACGGAAATTCGCTGGATGATGCATGAGTTTCGCTGGTTGGAGGTGCCCATCACCTACAAAAACAACAATTTCCGCATCGGGCGGAACAGCATCCGTGAGGCGTTCAAAATCCTTTGGGACATGCGCCGCGCGGAAGATCAAAAAAGGAGAAAGTCTTGAATCCAGCCCGGCTTTACGTCGTCGTTACCACCATTCAACCGCCGACACCGGCCATGCGGAAGCTGTCGCATGCGGTGAAAAAATGCCATGGCACCTTGCTGGTGGTCGGAGACAAAAAGGGACCAACCGCCTACCCCTTGGTCGGTGCGGAACTGCTCACATTGGAGCAGCAGTTTCGACTGCCCTTGACCCTGCCGGGGAAATTGCCGGTGAACCATTACGGGAGGAAAAATACAGGCTATCTCCTGGCCATCAGCCGGAAGGCGGAGTGCATTTACGAAACAGACGACGACAACGCGCCAACCGCAAAATGGAAGCCGCGTTCCCTCTCGACCGGCGCCATTGCAGTGCGACAGCCCGGCTGGATCAACGCATATGCCTGGTTCAGCCGCCTATGCATCTGGCCAAGGGGATTTCCGCTGGAAGCAATCACGCCTTCGCGCCAATGGAAGCCTGCCGCCCGTGCACGGGCCCGGATGACCGTCAGCCCCATCCAGCAAGGTTTGGCTGATGGCAATCCTGACGTGGATGCGATTTGGCGGCTGCTGTTCACGGCCGATGTGCGCTTCCAATCCCGGCACAGTCTGGCATTGCAGCGCGGAGCCTGGTGCCCTTTCAACAGCCAAAGCACTTGGTGGTGGCCGGAGGCCTATCCGCTTCTTTATCTGCCCAGCTATTGCAGCTTCCGCTTGACCGACATCTGGCGCAGCTTCGTCGCCCAGCGCTGCCTTTGGGAATTCGGCGGCGCTGTCGTTTTCCATCCTTCTGAAGTGGTGCAAGATCGCAACCAGCATAATCTGCTGCATGATTTTCGCGACGAAGTTCCCGGCTATCTCAACAATGCCAAAATCTGCAACGTGCTTGGCCAGTTGCGCCTCAAACCCGGCAAGAAGGCGGTTTCCGAAAACTTGTTTAAATGCTACGAAGCACTGGTCAAACATGATATTTTCCCCGGAAAAGAGCTGGCCTTACTGAAAGCCTGGCTGGCCGATCTGAAAGCGATTGCAAATGGTGGGGTGCTGTAAGAGGGCCGGCATTTGTCGGGTGAAATGAGGCTTTGCTCAATGCTGCGCTTGGCCTATTGTCCGGAAAATTCGTGACAACCATTTTCCGGCCGCCGGAGTAGCATGAGCGGCATACAGAACCAAAAGAAACCCATCACCATGGGAGATAATGCCGGCATCCACGCCTCCATGAATGGGATGACCTGCCTTGAAACCAATCAAATGAAGAACCGCATCAATCTGTTGCCCGCCCTTGCCGCCTTGTTCCTGACCATGATTGCGTCGCGGCCTGCCGTGGCCCAGGAATCGACCGCACCCGCCGCGGACAGTCCACGCGAGCGGTTGCTGATGGATTTCGGCTGGCGTTTTGCCTTTGGTCACGCGACAGATGCCGCCAAGGATTTTGATCCCGACCCAAACGGCACGGTCTTCAGTTATTTTGCGAAGGCGGGCACGGCCGGTGGAGCGGCGGCGGCTGATTTTGACGACCGCGGCTGGCGGTTGCTCGACCTCCCGCACGATTGGGCCGCGGAGATGCCCTTCAGCCAGAGCGGCAGCGGCAGCCACGGTTACAAGGCCATCGGGAAGAAATTTCCGGAGACCAGCGTCGGCTGGTACCGCAAAACCTTCAATGTTCCGGCCTCCGATTTGGGACGGCACATTACGGTTGAGTTTGACGGCGTGTTTCGTGATTCCCAGGTCTGGGTCAATGGATTTTACCTGGGGCGCGAGTCGAGCGGTTACAGCGGATTTGCCTATGACCTGACGGATTACCTCAATTACGGGGGCGACAATGTCATAGTCGTGCGCGTGGATGCCTCGCTGGAGGAAGGCTGGTTTTACGAGGGGGCGGGGATTTATCGCCACGTCTGGTTGAGCAAGACCGCGCCGTTGCATGTGGCGCAGTGGGGCACGTATGTCACGACGGAAGTGAAGGATGATTCCGCCGAGGTGACGGCGCGGGTCATGGTGAACAATGATTCAACCAACCAGGCTGCGTTCAAAATCGAGCAGACCATTCTGGACGCCGACGGGCATGCAGTCGATCATGAGGAATCCAAGGACCTTGCCCTCGGGCCGGGCGCATTTTCCGAGTTTTCCTCACCGCTCAAGGTGGCCGATGCGAAACTCTGGTCGCTCGAATCGCCTTATCTGTACAAGCTCATCACCACCATCCGCCAGGGCGAGACGATAGTGGATCATTACGAAACGCCATTCGGCGTCCGCACGCTGCGTTGGGATGCGAACGAGGGATTCTTTCTAAACGGCAAGCGCGTGGAGTTGAAGGGGACTTGTGATCACCAGGACCACGCGGGCGTCGGCGTGGCGGTGCCGGATGAACTGGACGCGTTTCGCGTTGGCCAATTAAAGAAGATGGGTTCAAACGCCATTCGCACGAGCCACAATCCGCCGGCGCCGGAACTGCTGGACGTGTGCGACCGCGTCGGAATGCTCGTGATGGATGAGAATCGCGAGACCGGCATCAACCCGCAGGAGCTGGGCCAGTTGGGGCGGCTGATTGTACGCGACCGCAATCATCCCTGCGTCGTCATCTGGTCGCTCGGCAACGAGGAGTGGCAGATTGAAGGGAACGAGAAGGGCACGCGCATCACACAAACGATGCAGACATTGGCGCAACGGCTGGACCCGACGCGCAGGGACACGTTTGCCATCAGCGGCGGCTGGGGTTACGGGACTTCGATCAGCATTGATGTGATGGGATTCAATTATTTTACGCATGGGGATAACGACCGATATCACCGGCAGTTTCCCGGAAAACCCTCCGTGGCGACCGAGGACGCGAGCACGTTTTCCACGCGGGGCATTTACGTGGAGGACCGCGAACATCAGCACCTGACGGCCTACGACACCAACAAGCCGGATTGGGGCATCACGGCGGAGGAATCATGGTCGCACTACGCCGCGCGGCCATACGTGGCGGGACTGTTTCAGTGGACGGGGTTTGATTATCGCGGCGAGGAAACGCCATTTTACTGGCCGGCCGTCAGTTCGCAATTTGGCATTCTCGACACCTGCGGATTTCCGAAGGACAATTTCTATTATTACCAGGCCTGGTGGTCGGAGCAGCCGGTGTTGCATTTGTTTCCCCACTGGAATTGGGCGGGCCGGGAGGGCCAGGACGTTGACGTGTGGGTCCATAGCAATTGCGAGGAAGTGGAATTGTTTCTCAACGGCCAAAGCCAGGGCCGAAAGACGATGACCCGAAACTCGCATCTGGAGTGGAAGGTGAAATACGCGCCCGGCACGCTGCTGGCGCGTGGTTACAACGGCGGCAAGGAAGTTTTGACCGACAAGGTCGAAACCACCGGCGACGCGTCGGCGGTGCAACTCACGCCCCATCGCGCCAGCATCCGGGCCGACCGCGAGGACCTTTCCGTCATCACCGTGCAGGTCAACGACGCGCAGGGACGCATGGTGCCGACCGCGGGCAATGAAATCATATTCGCGATCGCGGGACCGGGAAAAATCATCGGCGTTGGCAATGGTGATCCATCATCGCACGAACCAGATCAGTTCGTGGAGAAGGTGAATTCCATTCTCATCACCGGCTGGCGCATGCAGGCGGTGGAAAACGCGACCAACGTCCCGGAGGTGGGATTTGATTTTGATGATTCCAGCTGGCGGACGGCGTTCGGCGAAAGCGGCGGGGGCCGCCGCGGCAACAACGGCCCAACCGCGCGAACGACGGTATATCGGGGAAGTTTTGAATCGCCGCAAAACGCCGACGGAACAACGTGCACGCTCGAGTTGCGCAGCCTGGGCGGGGCGCAATCGGTTTATCTCAACGGCCAGCCGGTGGCGGAAAATGTTTCGAGCACGACGGCGGACCACGAATTCAATCTGCCGGCCGGCGCGCTGCGGCCCGGCAAGAATATCATCGCGATTGTGGACGAATTGCGGACGGGCGGGCAGGGCAACCGCCGTGGACGCAACGCCAACCAGGGCAGTCCCGGGCTTGTTCGGGTCACGACGCCGGCGGCCGACTGGAAACGAAGCCTTTTCAGCGGGCTGGCGCAGGTGATTGTGCAATCCACCGGACAGCCGGGGGAAATCACACTCACGGCCAAATCGCAGGGCCTGGCGGACGGTATTTTGAAGCTGCAGGCGGAACAGGCCGCATGGCGCCCGTCTGTTCCGTGAAATTGAAAATCACATCGCTTTGCGCGGCGTTCATGTTGTTCATCGGCGCGGCTGCATCGGCACAAACCAACCGATATCCGTTTCAAGACGCCAGCCTGCCACTGGAGGAGCGCGTCAATAATGTCATTTCCCTGATGACGCTGCCCGAGAAGGTGGCGTTTTTCAGTGCGCGTCCGGGCGTGCCGCGGCTGGGCATCCGGGCGATGGGCCACATCGAGGGGTTGCACGGGGTGGCCCGCGGCGGCCCGAGCAACTGGGGCCGGCGCAATCCGGTGCCCACCACGATTTTCCCGCAGGAGATAGGACTGGGGGAGACATGGGACCCGGAGATTCTGCGCGAGGCGGGGGCGGTGGAGGGTTATGAAGCACGGTATCTTTTTCAGAGCGAAAAATTCCGGGGCCGGGGTGCATTGGTCGTGCGGGCGCCGAACGCGGAT
>DATMLG010000023.1:0-14326 GCA_035570675.1 Verrucomicrobiia bacterium
CACCTCGTCAATGATGTAAATCTTGAACTTCGACGACGCCGGCGCGTATTTGACCGTGTCGCGCAGGTCGCGCACCTGTTCCACGCCGTTGTTGCTCGCGCCGTCGATTTCTAGCACGTCCATGGCCCGGCCCTCCGCAATCTCGAGGCACTTCGGGTCGTCGTCCGGGTAATCCACCTTCGGGCCGCCCGTGCAATTCAGGCACTTGGCAAAAATGCGGGCAATCGTCGTCTTGCCCGTCCCGCGCGGTCCCACGAACAAATACGCGTGCGCAATCCGGCTCTGGGCAATCGCGTTGCTCAGCGTCTGCGTGACGTGTTCCTGTCCCACCACGTCGCTGAACCGTTGCGGCCGGTACTTCCGCGCTATGACCTGGTAACTCATGCGAGTGCGGAATGCGGAATGCGGAATGCGGAGTGGGAAGGGCGTGGCCTCATTCCACGCTGCCGGCTTTGGATTCCGAAGTTAGATTTTGCTTGAGGATTCATTTGGCGCACATTGCAGGCTGTGCATTTTGCAACGAAGACGGCGCGGTTTCAATCTCCATTCCGCACTCCGCACTTCGAATATGCTAGGTGACTCATTTGGAGGCCAATCGCAAGTAGTGCATTTTGCAACACAGGCGGGGCGGTTTAATTCCGCACTCCGCACTTCGAATTCCGAATTAAATTGTGCCAGGGTGACCACGGCGGATGCAGAGCAAACTGCCGTTGCTGCATTCCTGCCCTGGCGGGATTCGTAAGTCCACATTCCATGGGCCCTGGCGCATTCAACTTGCCGCACCTTCGCCCCGCCTTCAAGCAGAATCCTCCCCTCCCAAGCCGTAGGAGCCGGCGTGAGGGGGCTCTGAATTTGCCGTTCTTCTTTGGCTCGAACCTTTTTTCGTTTGCCCTGACACATTCCGATGCCGGCCAATTTCCATTCCCGCGCGTGGCGCGGCACTTTGAAAGGTCCCATCGGGACCGCACGAGAATAGCCCCGGACAAGGACGCGAATGCGTCCGCCGTCCGGGGTAACCCGCCCCAAATTTTTCTCCCCTCCTTTGCGCGAATGCGCAAGGGAGGGGGCAGGGGGAGGGTTTTCCTCCACGAGCCTTTTGGTTGACTTGATCATTTCGTAACCGGAACAGGAACATGTGTACCGTCCGGGTCAGCCCAAATAACAGTTACGGATTGTGAATCGACGGTTGCCGGAAGCTTGACCACGAGCTCGTGGCTGTGCTCGCACAAAGTGCGATAACCGACTACATAAACTGCTTGTCCTTCAACTTTCGCTTTCGGACGGATCCAACACTCCGAACAAAGATTGTCACTGCCAAGATGAATTGTCACAGCATTATTGGAAACTGTCGCTGTGGTTGGGCTCATGTCAGAAAACTTAACGTCCGGGGTCGCACAGCCAGTCAAGAAGACACTCAAACTCACAAGTAAAACCATGATGGCTCGATTCATATAAATAATGTTCACAATGCGGTTTAACTCGGACTTCTCCCACGCCTCGCCACCATTGTCAACCCCACCATCCCCAGTTCCCATTCTGTGTATCTGTCGCCACATTCGGTTCCTCATCTTGATCCTTTGGTGTCTTGCTCAACCGAAAAATAAATTATCCGCCACTATCGTGTTTTATTGTGTTTTACTTGTCGCGCCGGCTTGCCCCGCCGTAGCTTCCGCGGAGGCGGGAGCCCGGCGGAGGCGGATCGTGTATTATCCGCCGCCTGACTTTGTTTCCCCCGTACGCTTGCTGGACATTTTTTATTCGGCATATTTGCTGTAACCAGCGAGAAATCAATCCCCTTACAGCTGAGAAATGGCCCGAAAAACGCGCCTTTTCTTCGTAACCGGCGAGAAATCAATCCACTTACACCGCGAATTCTTGCCGTGTTGGATGAAATATCAACGACTTGCGTCCAGTGACGAGAAGCGGAATGAATTGCGCCAGCTTCTTGGACTGCAGCAGAGTACCCCGCCGTCGCCGCGGCGCTTTTCCGGCTCGCGTGTGCGCAACCATCCGTCAATCGCAAATCGCAATTCATCAGTTTCTAGTTTGTCTCCGGCTCGGTTTATTCAAGCCGTCCTCCTAACCGTAACCGCGCCAGAATGGTCGCCCACGCGCCCGCATTTGTCAACCAATCAGTCCAACAAATCTCAAAAAATCGTTCTCGTTCCAACTCCGCTCCCCATTCGTGTCTTTGGCGTATTTCGCGGTTCAATCACCCTTCCTTCAAAACAAAAGCGGCGTGAACCGGGAGATTCACGCCGTGATAATCGTGCGGAAGATATGACTAGTATAAACCGCACGCAAAACCAAAACCCGTCTACGCCCGCAGCGCCATTTCGCGCTCTTCCAGCGGCCGGATGCGGATCGCATCGCCAATCGTCGACGTAAACTCGTCGTCGTTGCCCATTGCCACCAGCTTTGCCGCGCGGAGGATCGTCGTGACTGTGTTCTCCACATTGGCGTCGTCCACCGCCACTTCAATCTTCGATTCCTCGGGGCGTCCCACGGCGTACGCGGTTGGCGCCCAAATCGCCTGGCCGCCCTTCCGGCGCTCAAACCCGCCCACTTCGCTGACGGTCATGCCGCGCGTGCCCAGTCCGTTCAGCGCCTCGCGCACCTCCGCGACCTTCACCGATTCCACAATGGCTTCAATCATTTTCATAATCTGACCTTTCGCGTTTACCATCGGCCTCGTGAGCGGCCTCCGCCAATTAAAAGGCTGGCCAAACCCGTTAAAATCACGTTAAAGCCCCGCGAAATGAAGTGTTTTGCCGGCTCCCGCCGACATCCTCCAGGTTGAATCCTCAGAAAAACTGGCCTCAGGCAAACTGCGCCCGGCCCGCTGCTTTACGCGTTGAACCCACGCCACCTAACAAAAACGCCAGCGCCAATCCAGCGCCCAGCCCGATTAAATTGTAATCGCGGAAGCTGATGGTCTGCAGCACGAACACCTGGCCGGTTTCGCCTGCGAACATCGCCAGCAGCCCGAATCCCGCCGCCAACAGCGAGAACGCCGCGCCCGGACGGTTCCGCGACGCGATACGCATCGCCAATCCGCAAATCAAACCGGTCACGCCCGCCGCATACGGCGCCAGATTCATTCCCGACATCCCCGCCGCTGTGATCCAGATTGCCGCCGACAACACCGCCGCGCCCGCTCCAAAACCAAAGCACCGTAGCGCGCTGACGATTTCCGGCCGCGCCACTTCCACATTCTTCCAAGTCCGCGCTTCCACGCTCACCTGGGGCATCGGCGCCGCTTCGTGCTGCTGTTGTTGTTGCGCCATCGCCGTCGGGGCCGTGGTGAGGCTGGGCGCCGGCATGAACGGAGCCGGGTAATTGGCCGGCGTAAGGAATCCACCCCCACCCACCGGCGCCGGAGTCGCTCCTGCTCCCGTTGGAGTCACCGGAGCGCCCGGACGGGCAATCTTGATGCCCCCGACCTGCGGCAGCGCCACCGTGCGCGCAATTCCGCCGGACGGCATCGCATTTTCCGCCGCCGTGTCCGCCACGTAAATCATCTCGACGCCGCCCAGCGAAACCACCTGGCCCGGCTGCAAAAATCCCTCCCGGATCTGCGAACGGTTGATGAACGTTCCGTTCGTGGAATGCAGGTCCTTCACCGTCACCGAAAACGCATCCACCACAATCTGCGCGTGCGCGCCCGAAACCGACGGATCGTCCAGCCGAAAATCGCAGTTGAAGGCGCGGCCCAGCGAATTGATGCCCGGCTTCAGTTCAAATTCGCGCCCGCGCGCCGGTCCGGAGTTGACCACAAGTTTCGCCATGAAATTATTTCAGTTTGTTTGTTGCAACGCCGAACGGTTAATCCGTCTCCGGCATCCTGTCCAGCATAAACTTAAGGGCCCGGCTTTTGTCCCATCCGCCTCCGCCGCGCCGCCTCCAGCGCCTCCGCCGCAATTTCGTTCGGCACCGGAATCCCCTCCACCATCTTTTTAGCGGCCGGTTCGCCCACCAAAATCATGTCCACCCAGCCCAACCGCAGTGACTGGCCCGGCCGCAGCTCTCCGTACTTGACGGGCGATCCATTGATAAAAATACCGTTCGTGGAGCCCAAGTCCTTGATCATTATAATCCCGCCTTGCACCATGATCTCCGCGTGACTGCCGGACATCGAGGCATCCTGAATCCTGATGTCGTTGCCCACCGCGCGTCCGACCCGGTAAACTCCCGGCTTCAGGTCGAATTCGCGGGCCAGCGATGTGCCCGGATTGACTACCAGTTTCGGCATAAAGGCTTTAGGCTCAATGCACGACGCTAGGCTTAGTCAACAATTGCCCCCCTGTCCACCATAAATGTTGGGTACTCAAAACCTCTCGGCCCGGGGAAAACCTCCTGGATAAACGAAAACACGGCAATTGGCCGGGAAATGCAGGCGGAAACTCAGTGATGATGGCGTATCCAGCCCAGGCGCTCGCGGTTGTAGTAATACAACAATCCCAGCACGCGTGACATCACCATCATGAAATACAGCCACACGCAGCTTGAAATCGCCATCGCCGCCAATTTGGGCAGGAACAGTACCAGACCAAATCTTCCCACGGCATAGAAGCCTACAACCAAGCCCAGGAACAGGCACGCGACCAGGTAATGCAAGGGCGTTTTGATGATTGCCGGGATCACTATGATCGGATTCACCCCGGACACGCTGTCGGATATCGCCATCGCCAGCAATGCCATCGGGTAGTAGAGGCAGCTCAGCGGAACCACCACCAGCAACCATGTTCCGGTCTCCGCATCCGGATTGAAAAGCTGCCAGATGAGCAGCCCCAACGCCGGCAGAAAACATAGCGCCGTCGTGGCAAACATCTGAAAAACCGGTCCCACCAGGTCCGAATAACTTGCCTCCGGCAGCGAGGGTTCGCCGTCGTCACCATACCCGGTCGTCGTAATGATGCTTTGCAGATAGGAATACCAATAACCGAAAAACAAAACCGTAAGGATTCCGCGCCCATACCAAATCGGGATGTACGTCCTGATGGTAATCATGATGATGTAGGCCACGATCGCGCCGATCAGGACATATTTGCGTTCTTTCTTGAACGGATACGCGAAGGCCATGGGCAGTTGCGTGAAAAAATTCCCCGCTACCAGCGCATTCAGCTTGGGACGGTAAGCCACCGGCGTGCATTCACCGCCGCAAGGCCGGCAAATGTACGCCTTGATGCCGCCCGCCATCTGCCGGCTGTTGACGCACAGGTCGCAATAAATCTGGCCGCATTTCGAGCACAGCCACCGTGCCGGCGCTTTCGGATGAAACTTGCACGACGTTTTTCCGTCCGGCGCTTCCACGAACTCAGTGCCTCCTGCGGTCGCAGCGCGAGTTTGGGGCAATGAAGGCGGAATCGGTGGGTCCGAAGTTATCGAGGGAGGTGTCGGGGGAGTCGAAACCCTGACGGCGCTCGAACCGGCATAGCGCAAGCCGTTCGGTCGCGGAACGGGCGGCGCGGTGGTGCTTGGGATTGGGGGAGGCGGCGCAACCGATGTCGTAACCCCGTCACCCTCCAATAAAAGCTCCACGCCGCCCAACGAAATTATCTGCCCCGGCTGCAAAAATCCCTCCATGACCTGCGAACGGTTGATGAATGTCCCATTCGTCGAGCCCAGGTCCTTCAGCGTGATGACGTCGCCATCCACCACGATTTGCGCGTGGCTGCCCGACACCGACGGATCCTCGATCTTGAAATCATTGCTGAAGGCGCGTCCCACGTAATTTGAACCCGGTTTGAGTTCAAACTCGCGCACCTGCGGCGTACCTGCATGTAATACCAGTCGGGGCATGGGGCTTTCTTAATTAGGTAAGACTCGGCGGAACTGGAGACGTGTATCCGATTTCGTCGTATATGTCCAACAAAAAAGGAGGGAAACACCACCAGCCGCCCGGGGACTTGCCTGACGGTGCAGGGCAGGATTTGCCCCTGCCAGTCGTCAAGTCTCAAACTCCTTGTCTCGAAATCAGCCCGGCTTCACCACTGCAATCACCAACGCGCCGGCCCGCAGATATTTTGCGGCAACCGCCTTGACCTCTTCCTGCGTCACCGCTTCATACCGCGCGTCATCGGTCCCGCTGTGCGCAAAACCCAGCCCGTATAATTCATCCAGCGCAGTCGTCGTGGCCAGCCCCCCGAGGTCCTGCCGCGCCACCTTCTTTTGCCCGATGATTTTTGCCTTCGCCCGCTTCAATTCCTCCGCCGTCAGGCCCTCTTTTCGCAGCAGCTCCGCCTCCCGCAATAATTCCTCCTCCACCAACTCCGCCTTCTCCGGCGCAGTCCCGGTGTAAAATGCAAAATACCCCGGCGCCAGTCCTAGAAAATTTTGCGCGCCCACGTAATACGCCAGCCCCAATTTCTCGCGGATTCGCAGAAACAACCTTGATCCCAGGTCGCTGCACGCCTCCTGCAACAATTCCAGCGCGTAACGGTCCGGGTCGAGCAACGTCGCTCCCGGGAATCCCACCAGCAGCACCGCCTGTTTCTTGTCGCGCGTCTCATTTACGCGCTCGATCCGTTCCAACGGCTTCGCCTCGGGCAGGACCGTCAGCGCCGCCGCGCCCGCTTTCCATTTTCCAAATGCCTTCGTCACCGCCGCCTTCACCGCCTTCGTGTCCACGTCGCCGAAAATTGACAGTACGCAATTATTCGGCACCGTCAATTGGGCGTGAAATACCTTGAGGTCCCCGGCCTTCAACTGTTTCACGCTCTGCTCGGTTCCCAGCGCGTCCAGGCCGTAGCCCGTCTTGCCGAACAACGCCCGCCGCATCGCCGTGCCCGCGCTTTTCAATAACTGGTCCCGTTGCGCGCGAATGCCCGCGATCTGTACTTCCCGTTCCCGTTCGATTTCCGCCGCCGGAAATGCCGGATGCAGCAGCGCGTCCGCCATCAGATCAAGGCCCGTCGCAAAATCGTCGCGCAGCACTTCCACGCTCGCGCCGAAACTGTTGTTCCCGCCAAAGCTGTCCATGCTGCCGCCGAGGGATTCAATCTCCCGCGCCATCGCTTCCGCCGACCGCGTCTTCGTCCCTTTCAACAGCAGCTTGGCCATCAACTGCGTGATGCCGTTGTTCGCGGATGATTCCGCCAGCACGCCGCCCTTGAACACCGCGCGCAATTCCACAAAAGGCAGGCGATGGCTTTCCTTCACCAGCAACCGCAGGCCGTTGGGCAGCGTAATTTTTTCAATCTCGCCATCAAGGACGTCAGCGGTCGCGGCGGCGAGCTTTGGCGACGTGCCGTTCGGCAGCAACGCGTAAATCGTGCGATTCTCCGTCGTAAGATAAGTTCGCGCGACGCGTTGCAACCCCGCCGGGGTGACGCGCTTGACCGCCGCGAGATAACGCTCCGAAAAATTCAAATCATTCGCCGCCAACCAGCTTCCACCGAGGTCGGTCGCCTGACCCTGCATCGTCTTGCGCGTGCCGAGGGTGGCCGACACAAATTGTTTGACCGCCTTGTTCACTTCCGCGCTTGAGACTCCATGCTGCTTGACGCGTTCAAGCTCCGCCAGCGCCGCGGCCCGCGCCGCGATGTACTTGTCCGCATCCGCGAGAATACTGATGCCGAAAAGCCCCGGAGCACCCGGATTATACGTCCACGCATCAATGCCGTTCACCAGGCCCTGTTTTTCCCGCACCTGTTGATAAAGCCGCGAACTCCGCCCGCTTCCAAGCACAACCGCCAGCACGTCGAGCAACGGAATGTCCGCGTGCCGCAATTCCGGGATGTGCCAGCTTATGTGCGCGTGTGCCAGTTCAATCGGCGCTTCCTCGATGACTTCCCGCGCCGCAGTCTGGCCCGGCTCTTCGGGCAGCACCCCCGGCGGCAGCGCGCGGGCTTTCGCCTTCGCGTAAGCTTCGCCGATTTGCGCAACCACTTCATCCGGTTTCACATCGCCCACGACGACATAAAACACATTGTTCGGCGCGTATCGGCTCTTGTAATACTCGTGAATGTCTTCCGGCCGCAGTTCGTTGAAAATATCGGGATAGCCGATGACGGTGAGACGATAGGGGCTTTTCGTATAGGCGGTTTCAAACAAACGCCGGCTTGAGCGCCGTCCGGGATCGTCCTGGCCCATGTCCATTTCGCGGCGGATGACGTCCATCTCCTTCGCGAGTTCCTCCGCCGGCAGCGTCGCGTTCTGCATGATGTCGCAGAGAATGTCTATCGCCACCCGCGCGCCTGTGTTCGGTGCGTCAATGTAATATACGGTGCGGTCGAAGCTCGTATAGGCGTTCATGTAACCGCCCGCCTCCTGCACCTCCTGGTCAATCCGCCCGCCGCCGCGCGTCGTCGTGCCCTTGAAAAGCATGTGCTCCAGCACGTGCGACAGCCCCGCGCCCAGCCATTTGCCCTCGTGAATGCTTCCCGTCAGGCACCAGGCCTGCGCCGACACCACCGGCGCGCTGTGGTCCTCGCGCACTATGATGGTCAGCCCGTTGTCCAAGGTGGTTACCTTGACCCCCGCCGGCAGGGCGGGAATCTCAACTGGCCGGAGGTCTTTGACCTTCCGCGTCACGCCTTCGCTTCCTTGGGCGGCGCGGTGACATCGGCCAGCTTGCTTTGCGGCAGATACGGTTTGCGGAACGTCTCAAAAAAATCATACCCGTTCTCGAAGTCCGCCCGCGAATCCCGGTCGGTCTTCTTCAGCAGCTTGTGCTCCACCATCGTGAACACGATTTCGCCGATGTCCTGGCACCTGTGAATGCCCCATTCCTCCAGCATCGTCATCGCCATCGGCCCGAAGGATTCCAGCGCGAGATCGCGCGCGCCTGACAGCAATTGCTGGCCGGTGACGTGCTGCTCCTCCTTCGTGCCGCGCTTCACGGTCCTTGGTTCCTTGTTCTCCCGATCCATGATCCGGCGCGTGTGTTCCAGCGCCTCGCGCACAAACTGGTAAGCGTCGCGTTGATACCGCGTGTCCTTCAGGACAATCTGCTCGACGACTTCTTCAAACGAGATTTGCTGCATTATCTTATGGTTTTATCGGTTCACTCAACGCCGCCGGCGGATGCGCCGTCCGGTAGGCCTTGACCGCCCAGCCCGTCAACAGCAGCAGCGCCACGAGGCACAACACCCATTGCTCTTGTTTCGTCAAGTGAATCACGCGCCCTAATATACCAGAACTCTCAGTCGACCGCAATATTCACCAATTTCCTCGGCACCACGATGATTTTCTTGATCGTTTTGCCTTCCATGAACAATTTTACCTTTTCCGACGCCAGTGCCGCCGCTTCCAGTTCCGCCTGCGATGCATCTGCCGCAATCTTGATGACGTCGCGCAGTTTCCCGTTCACCTGCACTGGAATTTCCAGGATGTTTTCCACCAGCAACGCGGCGTCATACTTCGGCCAAGGCTGATATCCGAGACTTTGAAGGGGCGTTTCATTTTCATCTGCTTCGGCGCCTTTGGACTTTGGACCTTGGACTTTGGACCACAGTTCCTCCGCGATATGCGGCGCAAACGGCTGCAGCAGGATCAAAAAATCCCGCAACACCGTGCGCGGCCTCGTGGGCCACGTCATCGCTTCGTTGATGAACACCATCAGCGCGGAAATCGCCGTGTTGAATCGCAGGCCGTCCAAATCTTCCGTTACTTTCTTTATGCACGCGTGGAGCGTCTTCAATTGGGCAGGGGAGGGGACCGCGTCGGAAATCGCCGGATTCAACTTGAGTAAGTCCAGCAGTTCTCCGCGCTTGGCGGCATCGCTCGTCGTCTGCGCCTGCTCAAAATCTGTCACGCTCTGCTCGTCCACGAACAGCCGCCAAACCTTGCCGAGAAACCGATACACACCCTCGACGCCTTTCGTGTTCCACGGCTTCACCATCTCCAGCGGCCCCATGAACATCTCGTACAGCCGGAACGCGTCCGCGCCATACTCCGACAAAATATCGTCCGGATTCACTACGTTCCCGCGGGACTTCGACATCTTCTGCCCATCCTCGCCGAGAATCAGCCCTTGGTTCACCAGCTTGAAAAACGGCTCCGGTGTCGAGACATATCCCAAATCAAAAAGCACCTTGTGCCAAAACCGCGCATAAAGCAGGTGCAACACCGCATGCTCCGTTCCGCCCACATATAAATCCACCCCGGGCGCGTGGCCTAACTTCGCAGCTTCTTTTCCAAATTTTGAATTTTGAATTTTGAATTTTGAATTTTCATCAGCGCCCATCCAATACTCCTCCGCCTCTTTCGACACAAACGCCCCGGCATTTTGTGCGTCAAGGTATCGCAGATAATACCAACAACTCCCCGCCCATTGCGGCATCGTGTTTGTTTCGCGTACCGAGCCATCCGGCAGGTTCACCCAATCCTGCGCGCGCGCAAGCGGCGGCTGGCCGTCCGACGTCGGCTTGTAATCATCCAACACGGGCGGCAGCAGTGGCAGCGCCGATTCCGGCAAAGCCTCATGATACAGATTTCCGGCGGCATCCTTCTTCCAGACTATCGGAAACGGTTCGCCCCAATACCGCTGCCGGCTGAACAGCCAGTCGCGCAATTTGTAATTGATGGTTTTCCGTCCCAATCCCTTTTCTTCCAGCCACGCCGTAATTTTCAACTTGGCTTCGGCAACTCCGAGGCGGTTCAATGATATTTCTGAATTTCCGGAACGCATTCCGACGCCATCGCCCGTAAACGCCTCGAATTTATGGCAAGTCGCCGCGTACCGAGCCAGCATACCATCCTTGAAATCTTCAGGCGGCGAATTGTCATAACCTTCGACCGACTTCCCGGTCCGCGCTAAAAAGCGTTTGGCAGCTTCAACGAGCCACTGGGCTGGCGGCTCTATTACGACACGAATTGGCAAATCAAACTTCTTCGCAAACTCAAAATCCCGTTCATCATGCGCCGGAACGGCCATGATCGCGCCCGTGCCATAGCTGGCGAGGACATAATCGGCTATAAAAATCGGAATAGGTTCGTTGTTGACGGGATTAATGGCGAAGACACCCGTAAAGACACCGCTTTTTTCTTTAGACAATTCTGTCCGTTCAAGATCACTCTTCATCGCGGCCATAAGCCGATATGATGTAACAGCTTTATAGGGTGCTTCAGCACTGCCTTTCCATTGGTCAGGAGTGTCCTTTGGCCATTCATTTAGCGTGAGGGGTTCGGCGAGCCACTGATTAATTAACGGGTGTTCCGGCGACAGCACCATGTATGTTGCACCAAAGAGTGTGTCGGGACGGGTCGTGAACACACGGATCGTTTCTTTGGAATTCGCAATCGCAAAATCCACCTCCGCACCCTCGCTTCTTCCAATCCAATTCCGCTGCATCTCTTTGAGCGAATGGCTCCAGTCAATGCTCTCCAAATCATTCAACAACCTTTCGGCGTACGCTGTGATGCGCAGCATCCATTGGCGCATCGGTTTGCGCACCACCGGAAATCCACCGACTTCACTTTTCCCGTCGATGACTTCTTCGTTCGCAAGGACGGTCCCGAGTTCCGGACACCAATTCACCGGCGCCTCGGAAACATAAGCCAGCCGTTTGGTCTGTACAAATTCGCGAATCACGCCGGTGTCCAATTTTCCTTTGGCGACCTCCATTATCCCGGCGCGCAGTTCACAAAGATAATGATTGCTCTTCCACTCTGACTCCCGCTTGGGAGATTGAGATAGCGCATCTTCCATCAACGCAATGGGTATGGCCTTGTTCAGGCTGGGATCGTAGTAGCTGTTATACAGCTTCAAAAAAATCCACTGCGTCCACTTGAAATACTTCGGGTCCGTGGTGTCCACTTCGCGGCTCCAGTCGTAGCTGAAGCCCAGCGATTTTATCTGCCGTTTGAATGTCGCGATGTTCGCCTCGGTCGTCTTGCGCGGATGTTGCCCGGTCTTGATGGCATATTGCTCCGCCGGCAGCCCGAACGCGTCCCAGCCCATCGGATGCAGCACGTTGAATCCCGCCGCGCGCCGGTACCGCGAAAGAATGTCCGTGGCCGTGTAACCCTCCGGGTGCCCCACGTGCAGGCCCGCGCCGCTGGGGTAGGGGAACATGTCGAGGATGTAGTGCTTGGGAGGCAGTTCGGCCGCGGTGGGCGTCTTGCCTTCCAGCTTGTGCCGCGCCGCGAACGGATGTCCCGCCGGCAGTGCTTCGCCCGGGTTCCACGCGCGGAATGTCTGCTGCCGCTCCCAATGCGCCTGCCATTTGGGCTCAATCAAGTCGAACGGATACTGTTTGCGGCCAATCGCCATAAGCGGGGAATATTGAGGAATTGCGCCTTGCAGGGCAATCGTAGAATTTTTTGGGAACAACAACCCCGTTCGCGTCTCATAGTCTTGCGATGCGGGGATTTGCGTTGAGTGTTACGCACGGGGGCCAGCCATGAAGCTCGTACGTGCGTGGGCGGGGCTGGCGCTGGCCATCGGCGTCGCCTCGCCAATTTTCCTGCTCGACTCCTGCTCCACCTTCAACGGCACCGTCATGGCCCCGCCGGCGATTGAAGGCGCCACCTTCGTCGGCGACCGCGTTTGTGCCGATTGCCATGCCAACATTACCCGCGCTTTCCCGGCCAGTCCGCACGCGCGTTTGCACCTCGAACAGGCCGGCCTCGCCGGTGAACAGGGTTGCGAAGCCTGCCACGGCCCCGGCAGCAAGCATGTCGCCGCCGGGGGCGGTCACAATAAATTCATCGTCAATCCCGGCCGCGATCCCGAGGCCTGCTTCCAATGCCATCTCGAAGCGCACGCGCAATTCAACCTCCCGCAGCATCATCCCGTCATCGAAGGCAAGATGAATTGCGTCCAGTGCCATGACCCGCACGGCATGGACATCATGAAACCCGCGGGCGGCCTCGCGTTCTCGCGCGAGAACGAAACCTGCGCGCAATGTCATCGCCAGGAAACCCGGCCGTTCGTCTTCGAACATGCCGCCCTGCGCGAGGGTTGCATCGTCTGCCACGAGCCGCATGGTTCGGTGAACGAAAAAATGCTGGTCGTGCGCGACAATAATCTCTGCCTCCGCTGCCATGCGCAGGTTGTCGCCCCGGGCACGGCCGGCAACGGGACCATTTTCATCGGCAAGGAAGATCACACCGCACACCTCCGTTACGGGGCGTGCTGGACCTCCGGCTGCCACACCGCCGTTCACGGCTCGAACATCAATCCCTACTTTTTCTTTTGAACCGCGCCGCGCAAAATTTGGCCTGCCTGCTGACGCTCTCGCTTGGTTTTCCCGCGTTTGCCGCCGACACCGCCTCAACCAATACGCCCCAACTGCCCCCGCCCGCTGATGTCAAAATTGACTTCACGCGCGACATCAAACCCATCCTCGACGATTCCTGCATCCGTTGCCATGGCCCGGAAAAGCCGCGAAGCCATTTCCGGCTTACCGATCGCGAAGCCGCGCTCAAGGGCGGCAGCGACGGCGTGGACATCCTGCCAGGCCAAAGCGCCGCCAGCCCGCTCATTCGGTACGTCGCCGGACTGGACCCGGACATTTTGATGCCCCCAATTGACAAGGGCAAACCGCTCACGACCAATCAGATTGCGCTGCTGCGTGCCTGGATTGATCAAGGCGTGCCCTGGGAAGCCGCCGCACCAGCACCCACGTCCACCACCTTGTTTTCGCCCTTCGTCGGATACACCGCCGTCAGCGGCAACGAGCAAAAATTCCGCGAGCATTACTGGCAGCGCGAAGGGTTGAACGGCGGTCTCAGCCAGTTTGATTTATGGGAGCGGACCGGCCCGGACACCACCTTCTCGCTTTCCGGCAGCCTGGCGCAGTATGATTACAATCTGCTTTTGCAGGATGACCGGACCGATTTCGGCTACATCCACGCCGGCTGGAATCAATATCGCAAATACTTCGACACCACCGGCGGCTACGACCCGCTCATTTCCCCGACCGCACCCACGCTCAGCCGGGATCTTTATCTCGATATCGGTCGCGGCTGGGCGGATTTCGGCCTCACGCTGCCAGGCTGGCCGCAGATGGTCCTTGGATACGAATATCAATACCGGCAGGGCTACGAATCGACACTTTCATGGGGTACAACCAGCCCCGTTGGCCCGGCCATCAATCCCGCTTCAGATTACATCCAGGAACACACCCACGTCATTAAATTCGACCTCGACTACGACCTGGCCGGCACGCACATCGAGGACAACTTTCGCGGCGAGTTCTACAATCTCGAGCACAGCACCACCAATCAGTTCTACAACATTCTGACCGCGTCGCCCAACACCGATTATTCCGCCGAGGGCTATCATTATTTTCAAGGCGCCAACGTCATCCGGCTCGAACGCCAGTTCACCGGCTGGCTCTTCGGCTCTGCCGGTTATCTTTACAGCACCATGGACGCC
>DATMLG010000024.1:0-6341 GCA_035570675.1 Verrucomicrobiia bacterium
GCCCTGTCGCTCCGGCCCAACGCCAAGTCGCTGCGCCCACGGTCAGCGGACTGGACAAGGGCTTGGCCATCGCGGCCGCGATCGTTGCGCTTGCCGCCGTCGGTGCCACAGCGTATTTGACTTGGGGCCCTATTATTACTCAGGCTCCGACACCCTGATAGTTTTTCAAGCACCAGTCGCACCCCGCTTTACTACATCCAAAACAAACATGGCCTCGCCGAACATACTTACCCTGACCCAGGATAATTTTGAGAAGAACGTCCTCAAGTCCGAGACCCCCATCCTGGTGGATTTTTGGGCCGAATGGTGCGGGCCTTGCAAAATGATCGCCCCGGTCCTCGACGAGCTGGCCGAGGAATATTCCGGCCGCGTCAACATCGGCAAGGTCAATGTGGACGAGTTTCAGGGCCTCGCCGCCGAATACGGCGTTCGCGCCATTCCCACGCTCCTTCTCTTCCAGAACGGCCAGGTCGCCGAACAGATGCTCGGACTGAAGAGCAAGCGCGATCTCAAGGCCAGCCTTGACAAGGTCGCCGTTTAGCGGCTGCCTGCGGGCGCATGCCCCTCATCCTTTCACCCCGGCAGCTCACCCGTCGCGCGCAATTCTACCAGCAAATCGGCCAGTTGACCGCCGCCGGCGTTCCCGTGGTCAGCGTCCTCGACATGCTTCAGCGCAGTCCGCCCGACGCCTCCTACGTTCAGCGCATCCGGCAAATGCTGACCGCGATTTCCCAGGGTGCGACTGTTTCCGACGCCCTCCGGAGCCTGGGCGACTGGACGCCGGCTTTTGACATCGCGCTCATCGAGGCGGGCGAAAAAAGCGGCCGGCTGGACGCTGTTTGCAAATTGCTCGGAAGTTATTACGACGACCGCTCGCGCCTCCTGCGTCAGATGATTTCCGACCTGCTTTATCCCGCATTCGTTTTACACTTCGCCATTTTTCTGTTCCCGATGATTTCGCTGTTCCAGGGCGGTACGATGATTGGATTTGTGTTCAAAACCGTCGGTGTGCTGGCCGTGATTTATGGCGTCGTCGGCTGGCTGATTTACGCGGCGCAGGACCGGCGGGGAATTGAATGGCGCGCAAAACTGGAAAGATGGCTCCGGCTGGTGCCGGTGCTGGGAACCGCGCGACAATCGCTGGTGCTCGCGCGGCTCGCCGCCGCGCTGGAGGCGCTCATCACCTCGGGCGTGAACATCATCGAGGCCTGGGACCTGGCCGCCGCCGCCAGCGGCTCGCCCGCGCTTCAGAGCGCCGTGCGCGAGTGGAGACCCGCGGTCGTCGCCGGGAAATTGCCGTCCGAGGCCGTCCGAAACTGCCCCTTGTTTCCCGAATTATTCGGCAACCTGTATTCCACCGGCGAAGTCAGCGGCCAGCTTGATGATTCCTTGAAGCATCTGCACACCTACTATCAGGAGGACGGCACGCGCAAGATGCATCTGCTCGCGCAATGGGTGCCGCGGTTCATCTATTTTGCCGTGGCCGGGCTGGTGGCGTACAAGGTCATCAGCTTTTATGTCGGTTACCTTGACGAGGTCAACAAGGCCGGCAACTTCTGAAGGCCAATCCGCCCAGCGCGCCAACTTGAAACTTTTCACCGCTGTTTTCGTCTTGTTAAATTGATTCCATGACCGTCGCTGAATTGCTTGCGAACGAAGAATTGCGCCACCACGAATTCCCGGTGACGCGCGACAAGATTTTCCTGGCGCATGCCGGGGTTTGTCCGCTGCCGCGACGCGTGGCCGAGGCCGTCGCCCAATACGCCGCCTCGGCCACGACCAGTGACCAGGAGATGCCCGTCTATGCCGCGATATTGGAAAAGGGCCGTGATCTCTCGGCCCGATTGCTGCATTGCCGGCCGGGTGAGATTTCGCTCGTCGGGCCGACTTCGCTGGCGTTGAGCATCATCGCCGGAAGCCTGAAGTTCAAAAAAAACGACAACATCCTGATTTATCACGACGATTATCCGGCGAACGTTTATCCGTGGATGGCCTTTGCCGAGCGCGGTGTGCAGGTTCGGCTGCTCAACACCCGCGAACTCGGTCGTATCCGTCCGGTGGACGTGATGGGCCAGGTGGATGAACAAACGCGCCTCGTTGCGCTCGCGTCCTGTCATTTCATCGCCGGCACCCGGCTGGATCATCAGGCCATCGGCAAATATTTGCGGGAACGGAACATTCTTTTTTGCCTGGACGCCATCCAGACCCTTGGCGCTTTTCCCACCACCGTGGAGCACGTGGATTTTCTGGCGGCGGATTCGCATAAATGGCTGCTCGGCCCCTGCGCCGCCGGGTTGATGTATGTGCGCGAGGAACTTCAGGAGGGAATGCGTCCTACCGTTTACGGCTCGAACAACGTGCGCAGCCCGAATTTCATTGCGCAGGAGCAGATCGTTTTCCGCTCCGGTCCGCACCGGTTCGAGGCCGGCACTCACAATCTTCTCGGCATTGTGGGCATGAATGCCGCCTTGGAGTTGATGCTGGAGCTGGGAATTGAAAACATCGCCGCCGAACTGCTTCGCAAACGCGCCTGGCTCGTGCCCGCGTTGCAGGGCAGGGGATGGCAGATGCTGGGAACGAATGCCGCGCCGGAATCCGCCGGCGCCATCACCACCATCTGGCATCCTGACCGCAGCGACCTTCCGGCGCTGCATCGGAAGCTGGAGGAGGCCGGGATTTGCGTCTCTCTGCGCGGCGACCGGCAGGGGCGGCAGTACCTGCGTCTCTCGCCGCACTTCTATAATACGGACGCGGAATTGCGCCGGGTGTTGGAAATGCTTTGATTTCATTGGGTTTCGGGCTGGAAAATGATTGTGCAAAGGGGCGTTGACAAGAAGCGGCGCGAAGCATAGATTTTGTCGTAACCTAAGTTTCACCATGTTGATTCGAATCAGTTTAATTGTGGCCATCCTTGGAGGCCTGGCGGTCGCTGGCATCGATTTTTTCGTGCTCAAGGCCAATATCACCACAGTCATCACCGACCGCGACACGTTCCACCAGAACTGGCAGGCTGAGCTCGGGGAGCATCACAAGTTCGAGAAACTGGCCAAGGACACCCAGTCCAAGCTCGACAAGCGGACCCAGGAACTCGCGGCCGCGAAGCAGGAGCGCGACAATGCCGTGGCCCAGGAAGCCGAGGCTGAAAAGGCCCTGGCCAGCACCAAGGACACTCTGAAGAAGACCCAGGAAGATTTGGACGGCGCGAAGGACAAGCTGGCGGCGTGGGACGCGCTGGGCATCCCCATCATCCAGGCGCGGGAGATTCTCAACTCCCTCAAAAAGGTGCAGGACGATGAAGTCGCCCTGCAAACCGAAAAGGACATCATCTACGGCAAGTGCGTCAAACTCCAGGCCGAACTTGATGACATTCGTGGCGTTAATCCCGATCCGGACATGCCTGAAGGAATGCGGGGCAAGGTTCTGGCGGTGGATCCCCGTTATGATTTTGTGGTGCTGGACATAGGTCAAAAGGATGGCGCCGTCATGAACGGAAAACTCCTGGTCAACCGGAATGGCAAGCTGGTTGCCAAACTCAAGATTACTCAAGATATTCAGGCCAATCGCTGCATTGCCAATGTCGTGCCTGGCTGGAAGCTTTCCGACATCATGGAAGGCGACGAAGTGTTCTACTAAGATGCGCATCCGCCGGTTCATTCAAACGACCCGGTTTCCGCTGTTGGTTCTGCTATTGGCGGTTGGCCTGGGTTGCGCCGCCTGTTCCACCACGGAATCAGACAATGACAATGAGTCCGTCAAACCATGGAACTCCCCCGAGGGCTGGCAGAACGGTAATTTGCAGATGATGCAGCAACAGGGGCACTAACGGCGGTTGGTAGGGCCGCGCTGCTGCGCGGCCTCGGCGGCGCAGCAGCGCCGCCCTGCCTTGTTCTAACTTGGCGCAAATCAGGGATTACTTCGCCACTTCCACGCAACGGATTTCCCGGATGACCGTGATTTTTATCTGGCCGGGGTATTGCAACGCTTCCTCGATTTCCAGTGCGATGTTCCGCGCCAGGCTGTAGGCCTGTTCATCGGTGATGCGGCCCGGCTCAACCATCACCCGCAGCTCGCGCCCGGCCTGCACCGCAAAGCACTTTTCCACCCCGGGGAATGACAGCGCGATTTTTTCCAGGTCTTCCACGCGCTTCAAATAGGTCGCCATGTTTTCCGAGCGCGCGCCCGGACGCGAGGCGCTGATGGCGTCCGCCGCGCTCACCAGGATGCCGAACGGCCCCACCGGCGCGACTTCGTTGTGGTGGGAGGCGACGCCATTGACCACCGCCTCCGTCTCGCCAAAACGCTTGATGAAATCCGCCCCCACCAGCGCGTGCGGCCCCTCGACCTCATGGCTGATGGCCTTGCCGATGTCATGCAGCAGCCCGGCCCGTTTCGCCAGCGCCACGTCCACCCCCAGTTCCGCCGCCATCATGCCGGTCAGATGCGCCACTTCCACCGAATGATCCAGAACATTTTGCGCGTAACTGTGCCGGAAATGCAGCCGTCCCAGCAGCTTGACAATTTCCACATGCACGGGCGGCAGGCCCGCCTTATGAACGGCCTCCTCGCCCAGCCGGACGATGGTTTCGTCCATTTCCTGCGAAACTTTCGCCACCACTTCCTCGATGCGCGTCGGGTGGATGCGCCCGTCCAAAATCAGCCGCGCCATGGCTTCCCGCGCAATCTCCCGCCGCACCGGGTCGAAGCCCGACAGGACCACCGCGTTTGGTGTGTCGTCAATCAGCACGGTGACGCCCGTCGCCGCCTCGAACGCCCGGATGTTCCGGCCGTCGCGCCCGATGATGCGGCCCTTCATGTCCTCGCCGTGCAGCGCAATAGTGGTGGTCGTCGTTTCGAAGGTGTGCTCGCCCGCGTATCGCTGGATGGCCACGCTCACGATCTGCCGGGCCTTTTCCTCCGAGCGGGTCTTGGCATCCTCAATGATACGGCGCGAGAGGTTCGCGGCGTCCTTCACTGCTTCCAGCTCGATTTCCTTCAAGAACTGCCCGCGCGCCTCCTGCTCCGTCAGTTGCGAAAGCCGTTGCAATTCATCGCGGCGCTGCTTCGTCAGCCGCTCCAGTTCCTGCCGTATTGTTGCCAGTGATTCGTCCTGTTTCTGCAAGCCCTCCTTCTGCTCCTGCAAACTCTTTTCCGCCTGGACGATTTTTTCCAGTTGCGTGTTGATGAGCGACTCCCGCTCGCTCAGCCGCCGTTCGAGGTCCGCGCGTTCCTGCCGGCGGGCGGCGAAGGATTTGTCGGTCTCCTCCCGGATCCGCAGCGCCTCCTCGTTGGCGGCCAGCCGCGCGTCCCGGACGGTGTTCTCGGCGTTCCGCCGCGCCTGTTCGAGGATGGATTGTGCCTCCGCTGATTGGAGCTGCCGGGTCTTGCGGTCTTTCCACCAGAGGAAAACAAAGCAAATCGCGGCGCCGGCGAGGGCGAAAGCGACGCCTTCAGGAAAGATATTCGCCAACAAAATCATTTCAAAACCGCGCGCGGGCCGGTGACTTCATGCCAGCGCGTCGGCGTCAGGATGCAACTCAACCGCACGTCATGCGGCTCGCTCGGGACCTGGCTGACGATCTGTTGATCGAAGGCCACGCCGCACGTCGAACCGGCGGCATCGGCCAGCAACCGGTCGTAATACCCTTTTCCCCGGCCAAGCCGATGACCATTCAGGTCGAAGGCTACCCCAGGAACGAGCACCAAGTCCAGCCGGTTTAGCGGAATAATTGGACAGGACTCCCGCGGTTCGCGGATTCCAAATTTTCCCGCCTGCAAATCAGAGTCCACCCGGGTAATAAGACACGCGACATAAGCGCCTTGTTCCGGCTGAAATCGCGGCAGCGCCACCGTTTTGCCCAGCGCCACCGAATCCTCCAGCAAGCGCCAGAGATCCGGCTCGTCCGACAGTGGCGCGTAAAACAGTAATGTCTTCGCCGAACGCCAGACCGCCTGCTGCTCCAGCCGGGCGCAGAGCTCAATCGCCAGCGCCGCGCGCTCGATCGCGTTCAGCTTCTTCAATTCGGCGGCGATGTTCGCTCTCAAGGCTGCCTTCGCCTGTTGCGTGTCGTCGCTCATTTGCCCTTCTTCCTCGCGGCATCCAGTTCCGCCCGCCATTTTTCGACACGCTCCTTGATTTTCTTTTCCACGCCCTGGTCGCTTGGTTCGTAATAGCGGCGGGTCGTACCCAGATAGTCCTGCGCCACAAAATGGTCCGGGTGATCGTGCGCGTACTGGTAGCCCTGGCCATGCCCCAGACGCTCGGCCCCCTTGTAATGCGCGTCCCGCAGATGCTCCGGCACCGCCAGCGTGCGCCCCGACCGCACGTCCTCCAACGCCGCGCT
>DATMLG010000025.1:0-2820 GCA_035570675.1 Verrucomicrobiia bacterium
GGAATTGGAATTCGCCGCCGCCCTGCCCAAAGAGCCGACCGATTTCACGCTGCCCGGCCGCCGCCGCCCCATCGGCAAATTGCATCCGCTCACCCAAGTGACCGATGACATCGTCCGCGCCTTCCGCAAAATCGGCTTCGCCGTCGCCGACGGTCCGGAAATCGAGGACGAATATTATTGCTTCGACGCCCTCAACACCCCCGCCGACCACCCGGCGCGCGATTCGCAAGACACTTTTTACCTCGGCAGCCAGCCGGGCGCCAAGCCGCTGCTCCTGCGCACTCACACCAGCTCCGTGCAAATCCGCGTGATGAAATCGCAGCCGCCGCCCGTCCGCATCATCGTGCCGGGCCGGGTGTACCGCCGCGATAACGCCGACGCCACGCACAACCCCACCTTCCACCAGATCGAAGGTCTTTACGTGGATAAAGAAGTTACCGTGGGCGACCTCAAAGGCACCGTGGAATTTGTTTTCCAGCAATTGCTCGGCGCGGAAACCAAGATCCGTTTCCGCCCGCATTATTTCAGTTACACCGAGCCGAGCTTTGAAATCGATTTCAGCAACGCCCTCGTCAAAAAACTGGGCAAGGATTGGCTGGAAATTGCCGGCTGCGGCATGGTGCATCCGCAGGTGTTTGAAAACGTCGGTTACGACCCGGAAGTCTGGAGCGGCTGGGCCTTCGGCTTCGGCATTGAGCGCATTGCCATGCTCCGCTACGGCATCAACGACATCCGCCTCTTCTACGAAAACGACATCCGGTTTCTAAAGCAGTTTTGAGGTTTCAATGCGCGGGACCGTAGCGATGAATCACCAGGTAAATGGCCACGCCAAACGCCAGGAACCCGATGGCAAAACCGATTACCGTGACGGTAGTCCTTATCGTTTGGGCCCGCTCCATGACGCGTTCGGTTTCCCTTTTTCCCGCGTCCTTCAAATCAGCCAGCCCCGTCCCCAGCGCGGCGGCGATGGCGGCTTCGTCCTTCAGTTGAAGCGTGAGCCATGCGCCGTCGAAATCATTTCGCCATTCGGCCGGCAGGCGCGCAAGCGTTTCGGGCTCGGGCGGGCGGAACCCGAAATCTTTCCAAAACGGCGAGCGTTCCTGCGTCCAGAGCCGGAACACGCCATGGTTCGCGGCGAGGACCATGACACGATCCCAGAAAAGCTTGCGCCCATGGTCGGCGGCGGAAAAGTCAGTGAAACCTTCATTGTGCAGGAGGGCGTGCGTGCCGGAAACCTGCAAGCCCATCGCGCCCAGGAAAAGCGCGTCCGCGTCCTCGACGATTTGAAATTCCGTGAGCCTTTTTTCCAGTTCTTCCTCCCGCAAATGCATGGACGTCCAGAGCGATTTGAGCTTGAACAAATCGTCAGTCGTCGCGCGGCGGATGCGAAGCGGCAAAATGTACACAGGGGAATTTTATCGCTTTGGCCGCGAAGTGCAATCTACCGAAGCGCGAAACTGCATTTCTTCAAGCGGACGGGACATCATCTTCAATATCCCCGGTATTCCAGGCAATTTGACAGCGGGGACAATCGAGCATCATGCGATGCCGCCATGGCTTGCCTTCCACAGGGTCGCGGCGGAGAACCAGGTGATTCCCGCATTCAGGGCAGCGCCGCCGGTTAAAGTAAAAATACCGTATCACGGCGAGAGGAATCACCAACAATGCAAACGCCAATATCCCTGGCAGGGGATGAAAAAAATCCAGGGGATGTCGCATCCAGAGCAAAACCCCGCCTATCGACAGCAACGAAAACAAAATGACCAGGACAACACTCAGGCCTTTCGGCGGCGGAGGTAATGGACGTTCTTCCATAATACGTGCCTGTTCTTGATGAATATAGATGAAGGCAAGGTCAATGGAAAGAGCGGCGCGCCGTTTCCGGCACGCCGCCTGGTTTAGTTCTGCTTCGGTTCCTGGTGGCCGTTGCTTTGGCTGCGCAGCATGACGCCCAGCAACCCGTCCACCAGCCCGGTGCTGCCGTTCTGGCCGCTCACCGCCACGTCCGGCACGATGCGCACGTTGCGCTCGCCGACGATCTGCATGAGCTGCATGACCGTGTAACTCTGTGCGCCGAGCGATTCCACGCCCGCACGATACGCTTCGGCCTTCGCCTTGCCGGTAGCGCGGATGGCTTCCGCGTCACCGATCGCCCGCAGGCGCGTGGCTTCGGCTTCGCCGGTGGCCTTTTTCACCCCGGCATTGGCCGTGAGCTCGGCGATGTTTACGCCTTGCTCCGCGCTGACGACCTGTTGCTGGATATCAGCAATCGCCGTCTGCCGCACCAGTTGCTGCCGCTGCCGTTGCGCCAGCTCCTGCGCCTCGAACATTTTCTTCTGTTCTTCGGCGATCTTGCGGTCCGTCTGCGTGACCATGAGCTGGGCCGGCGGATTGATATCGCCGATCAGCGTATCAATCGCCTGCACATCGTAGGCGCCAATCGCCTTGCGAATGTGCTCGGTGGCCTCGACCTGCCGCTGTGTGCGCGCGCTCAGGAAGTCCAGCACCGTGTAACCCTGCGCCGAGTTGCGGAAATAATTTCCGACAATCGGCTGCAGCACGTGGTCCACGAGGTTCTGCATCGAACCTACCCGTGAGATCACCTTCGGCGCGACGAGCGCGCCGACGTGGATGATCTGCGCCACGTCCAGGTTGAACGCGAAGCCGTCCTTCGAACGCACCGTAATGGACGAGAGTTTCTCGTCATAATGATGCGCCTCGGTGCGGCTGGCCCAGTTCAACACGATGTTCGTCGTGGGCACGAGCTCGACTTTCATCACGCGTGTGTTGATCGGGTGTTTGCCCGGATACAATGGCGTC
>DATMLG010000026.1:0-5333 GCA_035570675.1 Verrucomicrobiia bacterium
GCCGGGGCCAAACTGGGGCTGGTCAAGTCGGGCACTGGAACGCTGACTTTGAACGGGACGAATTCATATACGGGCGGCACGACCGTCAGCAGCGGCACGCTGGCTTTGACCACGGCGGCAAATGTCTCGATGCCGTACACCAATACCACTGGCGGCACTTTGAGCGTGACTGCGGCCAATGCGACGACTTCATTGCCGATGAGCAGCCTGGTATTTGGCGGGGGAACGCCGGTGCTGGCTGTCAATCTTGGCGGCTGGCGCAATTTCACCGCTCCGCTCATCAACAACAGCGGGAACCTTGTGATGAACGGCAACGTCGCTGTGAATGTGATGAATGTGGTCCAGTCCGGCACAAATATTTTGCTGCAATACAGCGGCACCCGCAGCGGTTCCGGCAGTTTTGTGACCGGCGCCATTCCCTCGGGCGCAACCATTGTGGATGATGTTGCGAACAAACACGTCCTGCTCGTTTATGTTTCACCCAACCAACCGCGCGTGATCATCCCCACGCTGAACACAAATGAAGTCGTGGTCGCCGTCGCAACGCCGCAGCAATACGGGGCGGTGGGGGACGGCATCACGGATGACAGCGGCGCGTTCCAGGCGGCGATGAATGCGGTCTATAATTCGGGTGGTTCCGGCGGCGGCGTGGTTTTTGTTCCGGCGGGCAATTACGCCTTTTATCAAAACATATCCATTCCGACGGGCGTGACGCTGCACGGTGACTGGCAGGACTGGACGAAAGGCAACGGTGGTTTGGTTGGAACAACCTTCAAAGTTTATCAAGGCGCGGGACAGACCAACGGCACGCCTTTCATTACCTTGAGCGGATCCACAGCGCTCAGGGATGTGAACATCTGGTATCCGAACCAGAACGCCGCCAGCATTACAGGTTATCCATTTTCCATCGGACTCGACGATGATTGCGTGGTGCAAAACGTGGTGTTGGTCAATTCGTACCAGGGGATTGAGACGTTCAACGGCGGTTCCAAGCATATCCTGTCTACGATCATCGGGTCTCCGCTCTACAAGGGGATAGATTTGGACCAGATTTTTGACGTGTGCCACGCGGAGGACATCCGGTTTTCGCCGGACGTGTGGGCAAATTCGGGGCTGACGAACGCACCGGCGGCAGGCGGGCCGCACGCGACATGGATGCGGGCCAACGGCGAGGCGATGCGGCTGCGGCGGGTGGACGGGGAGATGTGCATGGACACCTACATCAGCGGTTATCTTGTCGGCATTGAGGCCAACGCCGCCACCAACGGCCAGCCGGGCGCGACTTTCTATTCCGGCGCGGTCAGCAATTGCGCCACGGCGCTGCTGGCCCAGGACATGCCCACCGCATTCGGGCTTATGTTCGCCAATTTCACGCTTGATGGAGACACCGCCGTCAACCGCACCAACACGTCGGATGATGCCAACGCGATGTTTGATCATTGCCAGATCATCGGGCGCAATGGGCCGGCGGTCATTTCAACCGGAAGCAGCTGGCATTCATGGATGCAATTTCAAAACTGCACGATTTCCAATGCGCTGCAACTTACGGGTCCGGGCGTGTTCAACGTGGTTGATTCGGCCCTGCAGGGCGGAACACAATGCATCATGGCAGCCAACGCGACCAGGGCCGCTTTTACCGGCTGCACCTTCAGCCCCACAACCAACATCGTCAACCAAGGCAACAGCAGCAACTTGGTCATGGATACGCGGCAATCCATCTCCAACGTTCTGCCGCTCGTCCAATGGACCAACGTGGTGAACAACTTTTTATCTCGGCGGGCCGCCAAAACCAACTTGTACGTGGTGACGGATGCGCAGTGGGGTGCCAGCGGTAATGGTATCAACGACGACACGGCGGCGATTCAAAGCGCGCTAACCGCCGCGGGAGCCGGCGGCGGTGGCATCGTTTATGTCCCGGCCGGCAAGTATCATTTGAACAACACGTTGGACGTACCCGCCGGGGTTGAACTGCGCGGCGCATTCGAGTTGCGGCATGGGACATCGCCGGGATCGGACGGGCACGCCAAAGGGACGATTCTCCAGCCGTATGGCGGACAGGGAACTACCAACGGGCCGGTGGCAATTGCCCTCGAAGCAAACAGCGGTTTGGTGGGAGTGACGATCAGCTATGAAAGCCAGAACAACACCTGCATTCCGTTCCCCGCAACCATCCAGGGCCGGGGCGCGAACGTATATGCCATCGGGGTGTGCTGCCCCAACCCGTACAGTTATGTGGACTTGGATAGTTATACCTGCACGAATCATTTTCTCGACATGGTGGACGGCTGGGCTTTGAAAACCGGCTACACCATCGGCCACGGGTCGCAGGGCACCATCGTGGACTGCCATGGCAATTGGACCTACTGGGTTGACAATTCTGATTCGTCAAGCAGCCTGCCGGGAAACCTGCAGGCGCCGGTGCTGAGTTTTGTCTCGCACTCAATGCAGATGTATGTACTGGGTGATTGCACCGAGCTGATGGTGAAGGATTTCAGTATTATTGAAAAAACCTATGTGAATTGCGTCACCGAAAACGGCCGGGGACCGCAGGTGACCCTGATCAACAATTACTGTGACGCGAGCATCCAGGGATTTGTGCTGGACGCGGCGTCAACGTCCAGCTCCGTCAGCGCGGTCAACATGCCGATGACGACCTTCAACTTTGGCGGTTATGCCGATCAGGCTCAGTCCACCGTGGCGGTTTTGAGCACGACCAACTTCCTCGGGACGGCACGGTTCACCAGTTCGGTGCTATGGGGCGGAACCTACCTGGATTTCAACATCAATGGCGGCGACGTCGGTTTTGACATGGTCCACATGGACAGTCATTCCTTTATTGGCAGCATCGTCAACGGCGGCGTGTTCCATCTAATTAACAATTCCGCCTACATATCCTACAGTGGCGCGAGCAATTTCCCGCCGTATAATGTGGTTTTCGGTGCTGGCGCGGGCATGGCTGGGAAAACGAACGAGTTCATCGGTTGCTATGCCTACAATGGCTGCGGCATGGCCAATCTTGCGCCAAACAATCCCGTGGATTGCTGGAATGATTACGCCCTGTCTAGTCCCGCGGTCTTGGACCCGGCCCAGCCCGTTATTTACAATATTTACCCGGATGGTTCGAGCCTTTACCAAAACACCAGCATTTTGAGTTTTACGGCGCTGTCACCCGCGGGCATCGCGGCGAGCAACATCATCGTGACCGTGGACGGTGTCATCCGAACAAACCTGACCTTTGGCGGTCCTGCCACGAGCATCAATGGTGTATTCCCCGGGCTGACAATCAACAAAACGCACACCGCCACCATTGCCTTGACCGACAATAACGACCGTGCTGTTTCGACCACGGTGAACTTTGACACATTTAATCCTGACAGTTACACGTTTGAAGCGGAAGATTTTGATTACGGCGGGGGAAAGTTCTTCGACAATCCGCAACACGGCGCCTACGCCGGTCTGGGCGCGATTGCTGAAATTGATTATCACAGCGTCAATTCAGGTCAGGGCGGCGATGATTACAGGCCAAATCCTCCGGGCCTGGAAACCGAAGGCTGCACGGATGGTCCACGGCAGGCGTTCAGTCCCGGCCTGTTGGATTACGATGTAGGTTTCAACAACGGTGGCAACTGGGGAAATTATACGCGGACCTTCCCGGCGGGAAATTACTACATCTACCTGCGCGGCGCGAATGGCATTGGCGTGGCCGGCGACAGCGCCAGTTTTTCGTGGGTGACCGGCGGACAAACGACGACCAATCAAAGCACCGTGAAATTGGGGACATTTTCTGTCCCGTCCACCGGCGGCTGGCAGACTTATACTTGGGTGCCGCTCAAGGACAGCGGCGGCAATCCGGTGCAGATCGCCAGCACCGGATTTGTGGAAACAATGCGTGTAACGACGGACAACGGCAATTACAACGCGAATTTTTACATCCTGGTTCCGGTTTACACGCCTCCCTCGGGGATGGCATTGTCCATTTCCAACAGCAGCGGAAACGGTAATTTGAGCATTTCCTTTCCCACACAACCTGGATATAATTACCAGTTGGAATACAAAACCAATCTGACCGACGCCGTTTGGATCCCCTTGGGGAACGTGACTCTTGGTGACGGCACAATTCATTCGATGAGCGATTTGATCGGCCAGGGCAGCCGTTTTTACCGGGTGAATATTCAGTAAAGCATGCAAATTGAAGCCGCGCCGTTAAGGTGTTTCCATTTGAGCCCTGGCGGTTAAAATCATGGCCATGAAATCCAGCCTCCGTCAGGCCGGCAGGAATATTCTGTCGGATAAAATCTTGCCGCCACGGGGTCGGATTTGGCTGGCGCTGACGCTTTGGCTGGGGCTTGTGGTGCTTCCTGCGCGGGCGGAGGACGTCACAAATTCGCTGGAGATCCAAGCCATCCGGGTGAACGATAAATCGTTGCCTTTTCGAGGCAGGGAAAGTGTCAATCTTGGCGCGTTTCCGGAAAATGTTGTCTTTGGCTTCTGGGCAAATACTAATGTTAGAAAACAACCGCTGCGTGTTCGCTACACCCTGGAGGGATATGAGAGTGTCTGGCACGAGGCCAGCAGTGAAATGGATTTCACGGTGCGATTTTTTAACAATTCTGGGGACCAAATCAGCAATAAGATCTACAGCGTCAATGGTGAAAGCAGCGGGTGGAACGGCCTATTGAAAAGTTCCCCGCTGAGACATCGCCGGGAAACCCTGGTCGTGCCGCCGGGGGCGGCCCGGTTGCTGATCGTGATTTCTTCGGCGGGACCGCCGGAGGCAGTTGGCATCTATGTCGTGGCCAATTTGATGGTATCCAAATCTTCGGGCAAATCGGGTAGCGAAGTTGTGCTGCAATCGCCTCTGGACAGCGATCACGGCGATCCCCCTGCCGGCTGGATGCATGATGGCAGAACTCCCAGCATGGCCCGGATTGTAAGTTTCGGGCAGGACCCGCAAACCAGGGGGTTCGCGGTGGTGGATGAAGATCCCGCCAGCCACGGCGAGTGGCATAATATTTTGGAATCGGCCCCTGCGGTAACGCCCGGCGACAGCCTGGTCGTGGAATGGAACGAGATGTTCAGCCTTGGCTCAGGCAGTTTTCGCCTGGCCACGTATGGCGGGTTGCCCGCCGGTCAATACGTGTTCCGGGTGCGTGGCATGGATGTCATGGGCAAGCTGACCGGTGAGGAGGCTTCAGTGGCTGTTTTCGTTCCAGAGCCGTTCTGGAAAACTCCCTGGTTTTGGGCCACCGCCGTGGCAGGGATCACGGCCATCATGATCGGAATAAGCCGTTATTTCGTCTGGCACCGGATGCGCCGCGAAATGGTCCGGCTCA
>DATMLG010000027.1:0-3735 GCA_035570675.1 Verrucomicrobiia bacterium
CGCGCCCGGTCAATAAAAAATCCGGCCCCAGCCGCCGCCATTCCACCTCGCGCAGCCGGATCATTTCCGCGACGCTCTGAACCCCTGCCCCGCTGACCGCTTTCCGCGCATCCCTGCCGCCCAAAACCTTGGGCGCGTAAAAAAATGCGACGCGTTGCGCGAACCCGCCCAGCAAAAATGACGCGTTCACCTCGCCGCCGCCCTCAACAAGCAGGCTCGTGACCTCTTCCGCGTCCAGCTTTTTCAGCAACCAGCGCAAATCAATTTTTGGTTCTTCATCTTTCCCTGTTGCCTTGATTGATGGTGCAATAACAACGCGAACCCTTTTTGCCAGCGCGGCCACACGCGCTTTTGGCGCTTGTTTGCCCACAACAATTGTCGTCAATCCCGCAAACTCATCACTCACCACGCGCGCAGTCAACGGCGTCCTCGCCAGTGAGTCCAAGATAATGCGTTGCTTCGAACCTTGGACTTTGGACTTTGAACCTTGGACTTTTCTCACGGTCAACGCCGGATCGTCCGCCAGCACGGTGTTGATGCCCACCAGCACCGCGTCCGCGCCCTGGCGCAAATTCATCCCGTACTTGCGCGCCTTCTCTCCCGTGACCCATTTCGATTCGCCCCGCGCCGTGGCAATCTTGCCGTCCAACGTCATCGCCGCCTTGACCGTCACGAACGGCGTGCGCTGGACAATCCAATGGTTGAACGCTTCGTTCAGCCGCGTTGCCTCGTCCGCCAGCACACCATGAACAACTTCAATTCCCGCATGCTTCAAGATTTTGAACCCGCGGCCCGCATGCGCCGGATTCGGGTCCATCGCCCCCACGACGACCTTCCTGACTCCGACGGCTTTGATGGCGTCCGTGCATGGCGGCGTCCGTCCGTGCGTGGAACATGGCTCCAGCGTCACATACAGCGTGGAACCCTTCGGATTATTTCCCCCCGCCCGCGCGTCGTTCAGTGCTTCAATCTCCGCGTGCGGTTCGCCCGCGCGCCGATGCCATCCCTGTCCAATTATTTTCCCATGTTTCACCAGCACCGCGCCGACCATCGGATTCGGCGACGTTGCGCTGAATCCCTGCCGCGCGAGCCGCAGGGCGAGGCGCATGAAATTGACATCGGTCATCTCCTACGCCTCCTGAAACAACGCCGCGGCAAATTGCTTCGCGTCGAACGGTTGCAGGTCGTCCGCCTGTTCGCCGAGGCCGATGAACTTGATGGGAATGCCCAGTTCCTTCTGGATGGCCACGACCATTCCGCCCTTGCTCGTGCCGTCCAGCTTCGTCACTACCAACCCGGTGAGGGGCACGGCCTTGTTGAATTCGCGCGCCTGGTTCAGCGCATTCATCCCCGTCGTCGCGTCCAGCACCAGCAACACCTCGTGCGGCGCGCCCGGCGCCTGCCGGCCCATCACGCGGTGCAATTTCTGCAATTCCTGCATCAAATTGTGTTTCGTGTGCAACCGTCCGGCAGTGTCCACAAACAAATAATCCGCCTTCCGCGCGTTCGCGGCGGTGATGGCATCGTGGGCAATGGACGCCGGATCGGCCTTGTCCGCGCCCGCGATGACCGTCACCTTGAGCCGCTGGCCCCAAAGCTTCAGTTGTTCAATGGCGGCGGCACGAAAAGTGTCGCACGCGGCCAGCATCACCGTCTCACCGCGCGATTGCACCATCCATGCCAGCTTCGCCGCCGTCGTGGTCTTGCCCGTGCCGTTCACGCCGACGATGGACACCACCGTCAGTCCCGATGGCGCCTTGCCCAACGCCGATTTCCCCGCGCTCAAACTTTTCTCCACCTCGGCGCTGGCGATGCCAAACACATCCGGGCCCTGGCCGCCCTGCGTTTCATAGGCCAGCTTGACGGCGCCAATGATCTGCGTCGTCATTTGCGTTCCCAAATCAGCCGCAATCAACGCCGCCTCCAGCTCCTCCAGCATCTCCGGCGTCAGCTTGGGCGAGCGGGTGACGATGCGCTTGATTTCGTGCGTCAGCCGCGCGTGCGTCTTTTGGAGACCGGCCTTGATTTTATCAAACAAGCCCATGCGTCAATTGGAAGTGCTGTGAGTTGCGTGCGCGACCGCGAGTCCCTTCCGGCGTTCCGCCGCGCGTTGTTTTAATTTCTCGACGTATTGATACGGCAGCTTGACCGAACCGACGAGCGGCCGGCCCTTGTTGGTTCCGTGACAATCCGAACCGCCCGTCACCAGCAGATGGAAATCTTCGGCGAGCTTCAAATAATGTTTCGCCGCGGCCGCCGAATGTTTCGTGTGAAAACATTCGATGCCGTCGAGCCCCTGCTCCGCCATTTTGGGAATCACGTCATCCGACTTGTTGAGACCCGGATGCGCCATCACTGCCACGCCGCCGGCCTGTTGGATCAAGCGGATGGCATCGCCCGCAGAAATTTTGCACTTCGGCACCCAGCCGGGCCGGCCAACCTTGAGAAAACGGTCAAACGCCTCGTCCAGGCTGCGGCACAAACCCGCCTTCACCAGCGCGCGCGCGACGTGCGGTCGCCCGGGCGAGCGGCAATTCGCAATCTCAAACACCGCTTCAACCTTTAGCGGAACATCGATGGCATTCAGCTTCGCCACCATTTCGCCGATGCGGTTCTGCCTCACCGCCTGGAACCGGCCCACCTCGCTCAGCAGCTTCTCATTCTCCACGTCCATGCAATATCCCAGCAGATGCAGCTCCACGCCGTCCTGTTCTGCCGTCAATTCTGTTCCGGTGATAAATTCAATGCCCTCCGCCGCGCAGGCCGCCGCCATGCGGGGGCAACCTTCCACCGTGTCATGGTCCGTCAACGCCATCGCCGCCAGGCCGTGAGTTTTCCCAAGCGCCGCCAGCTCCTCCGGCGTGAAATTGCCGTCGGAAAAATACGTGTGCAGATGCAAATCAGCGAACATGATTTAGTCCAAAACCCAAAGTCCAAGGTCCAAAGTTTTCACCGCGTCGGTCATTGCTTGAATTTGCTGCCCCGATGTTCGGAGTTCTTCAAATAGGTCATGAAACCTGAGATCATGCGGCTGACCTCGACGCAAAGTTCATGGAGTGCATCGAACTCGTCACGAGTCAGATATTCCACGTCCAAGGCCGCATAAAGCTGGGAACGCGCCTCCCCGCAGGAGCCTTTTGCGTTCGATAAAAACTGCACAAATTCCTTGTCTCCGCCGCGCTCAAAACCCTCTGCAATGTTCGACATGACCGAAATCGAGGCCCGGCGTATCTGGTCGCGGAGACCAAAATCTTTGGCAAACGCCCGCGCATTGGACATCTTATAAATGCGGTGATTCAATTCACGCGCCTTCTGCCAGGTCTTCAAATCTTCAAATCGCGTTATCTTCGCCATGACTTTGGATTTTAGACTTTGGACTTTGGACTATTTTACGATCCTCGCCGGCCGCAGCAACTCTCCCTTCACCTTGTCCAATATGCCATTGACGAACTTGCCGCTGTCCTGCGTGGAGAATTTTTTGGCGATGTCCACGGCCTCATTGATGCTCACCACCGGCGGGATGTCGTCGCGATGCAGCATTTCGTAAATCGCCAGCCGCAGGATGTTGCGATCCACCGCGGCGATGCGGTGCAGCTCCCAGTTTTGCGCGTGTTTGACGATGCAACCGTCCGCCTCGTCGCGAAATTGCAGCGTCCCGCGAATCAACGGATCCGCGAAGACCCGGATCTCCAGCTCGTCCGGCGAAGGCGCGGGCAACTCCACGTTCTCGCCCCA
>DATMLG010000028.1:0-19304 GCA_035570675.1 Verrucomicrobiia bacterium
GCGACGCGCCAGGCGCGGTGGGAACAGGCCACCACCTGGAGCCTGCCGAAGTCTGAGGTATTGCAAATCATGGTTCCCGGAGTATTTGGATACCGCAACAACTGGCACATGTATGATGACGACCAGCCCCAGGACGATCAATACTGGGGCTTGATTGGCGACAACGGGCCGGGAAGCGGCCTCAGACGCCTCTCGGGCACGGGTCTTTATGCGGGGGTGTTCGTGGTGATGGTGTCCCTGTGGGGCATCCTTCAATCGTTGCGAAAAGATGGTTCGCGTTTCTCTCCGATCCAGCGCCGGGCCGTCTGGTTTTGGGCGGGCGTGTTGGTGGTGACCACCCTGCTCTCTTTCGGCAAGTATCTGCCCTTTTTCTACCGGCTCTTTTACGCGCTGCCCTACGCTTCCACCATCCGAAACCCCACCAAGTTCATGCATGTGTTCAGTTGGGCGCTGATGATTGTCTTTGCCTATGGCATGCATGGGCTCTTCGTGGCGTACATGGAAAATCCGGTCAAGCGCGTGGGGGGATTCCTGGCGCAATTCAAGGCGTGGCTGGCCTCGGCGATCACGTTCGAGAAGGTGTGGCTGGCCGGCAGCGTTTTCACCATCGGCATCTCGGCCGTGGTGTGGGTGATTTATTCCGGAAAAATGGATGACCTGGTGAAATATTTGCCGACCGTCGACATCCCGCCGGACGAAGCGGCAGGCATCGCCCGTTTCAGCATCAATTCCGTGGGCTGGTTTATTCTGTTCCTGCTGCTGACCGTCGGGTTGCTGCTGTTCATTTTCATCGGCCGTTTCTCCGGGCCGCGGGCAAAATGGGGCGGGGCGTTGATTGCGTTGTTATTGCTGGTGGACCTCGGGCGCGCCGACAAGCCGTGGATCATGTACTGGGACACGGCCTTCAAATACTCAGACGACCCCATCATCACCTTTCTGGCGGACAAACCTCACGAGCATCGCGTGGGCGCGTTGGTCTGGGCCGATCCGAAGGACCAGCAATTCTCCATGCTTTACTCTCTGTACGGCACGGCCTGGAAGCAGGCATTGTTTTGGTATCACAACATTCAATGCGTGGATATCGTGCAGGAACCGCGCGTGGGCCAGGACAAATTCGAGTTTATGCAGGGCATCGGCGCGGACCCCCGGAATCCACCGGGATTGCTGCGAGAATGGGAACTGACCGGCACCCGTTATCTGCTCGGCGAAACCGGGGTTGTGCCATTTCTTAACCAGAAACTGGATCCCCAAAAACAACGCTTCAAGCTCGCCCAATTCCCGGATGGCCGGCCCGTGGCTTTCGATCTGACCCTGAAGCCGGAAATTTCCTACACGCCCGGAGGCAAGTTCATCAATGCGCTGCTCAAACGGGAAGTCTCCAACCCTTCTTCGGCAGACTTTACCACGGTGCTGAACACCAACGGCCGCCTGGCGGTGGTCGAGTTTACCGGCGCCCTGCCCCGCGCCAGTCTCATTCCAAACTGGCGTGTCAGCACCAATGACGCCGAGACCCTGCAGACCCTGGCTGATCCGAACTTCGATGTCCATCAAACCGTGCTCGTGGCGGATTCAATCACCCCGCCTCCCCCGCCCGGTCCGAACCCGGGCACCGGCACGGTTGCCATCACTGATTATGAGCCCAAGCGCATCGTGCTCTCGGCTGATGTGAACACGCCGTCGGTGCTGCTAATGGCGGACCGATATAACCCCAGGTGGGAGGTCCTGGTGGACGGAAAACCGGACCATCTGCTGCGCTGTAATTTTGTCGAACGGGGTGTTTTACTCGAGCCGGGCAAACATGAAGTCGTGTTCCGCATGACCGGAGATTACAAGACTTTCGCGATCAGCGCGGGAGCCGAGGTTCTTGGCCTGCTGCTTTGCGGTTTTCTGGTGATGACGAAAGAGCCGGAGCCGGCCAAATCCGACAATGGGTCGCGATCCACAGCCGCGACAAATGAAAAGACGGAGGCCGCGGCGGAATCGCCGAAACGGAAATCAAAAAAGACCTGAGCGCGTGCCCTGCCAGCGTGACGCCGGCAGCAAGCTTCACGGAATCGTAACCTGCCCGACCTTTCGTTGCCACAGCCCTCCCGCACTTTCTGCGCCGGCGGATGAAAAACGAAACATCCGGCCTTCTCCGCACGTCAAGAAATGCGTGCCGGAGATTAAATCCGCCCGGCATTTTAACGAAATATGTTGTAATGAAAGCGTCTTCCTTTAATCAGAGACCTGTCAGCTCCGTGCAAAAACGCCCGGCGTTGCCACACCCGACAAAGCCGGGCGTCCGGCCGTCCCAGCATATCCCCGCCCCGTCCCGACCACCTCAAGCCGGCTATTACCTGCTCCGGTTGCGGTTGCAGTACGGTAACAAGACCCCCCGGCCCCTGGCGAGGATTCCGTAACGCAATCGTAACAATTCTGACTATCTTTCGTAACAAGTTGTCCATAGGGTTGTGCGGAAGTTGAAATCCTGCACCATCTTATGAACAAATTGTTCAATAAAATTGGAACATTGGCCGTCCTGGCCACCGTGGCAGTTGGCTGCGGACCTCAGGAAAAGGCTTCCGCGCAACTGCTTATCAATGGCGCAGGTGCGACGTTTCCCAATCCCATTTACCAGAAGTGGCGCAGCGAATACTCGAAGGTGGATCCCGGGGTGCAAATCAACTATAATTCCATTGGCTCCGGCGGCGGCAAGCAGCAGATCATAGCAGGGACCGTTGATTTCGGCGCGTCCGATGGCCCCATGAGCGATGAGGATCTGGCGAAAGCGCACGGCAAGATATTGCACATACCGACCGTGGCAGGAGCGGATGTGTTCACTTACAACCTGCCGGGCGACCCGAAGTTGAAGATCGACGGGCCCACCATCGCCGACATTTTCTTCGGAAATATAACCAAATGGAATGATCCCAGAATTGCCGGGCAGAATCCCGGCGTGAACCTGCCGGACATGGACATTGTGGTGGTGCATCGCGCCGATGGCAGCGGCACCACTTATATTTGGGTGGATTTTCTAAGCAGCGTCAGCAAAGACTGGGAGGCCAAGGTGGGGCGTGGCACCGCCGTAAGCTGGCCGGCCGGCCAGGGCGCCAAGGGCAATGAAGGCGTCACCGGCATGGTGAAGCAGACTCCGGGCGCGGTGGGCTATGTCGAGTTGATCTACGCCAAACAAAACAAATTGCCGTTTGCGGACATCAAAAATGCCGCCGGCGAATATATCGCTCCCGATATTGATTCCGTCACCAAGGCGCTGGCGGCCGCGAAGATACCTGATGATTTCCGTTTTTCGATGGTCAACGCGGCCGGTTCCGGTGCCTATCCCATCGCCGGGACAACCTGGTTGCTGGTGTATGAGACCCAAAAAGACCCCGTAAAGGGCCGGAAACTGGTCGAGTTCCTTAACTGGGCCCTGACCAAGGGCGAAGGCATGGCTTCGGCGCTGGATTATGCGCCGCTGCCGGACAGCCTGCAACAACGGGTGCTGGAACGCATCAAAACGATCAAGTATTGACTTTTGCCGGACCGGGTGTCTGGCTTATAATGCAAGTCTGGACGGAGCGGACGGTTCCTCCCGCTTCCGTCCTTTTTGATTAAACGATTGAGGCAACATGCAGGCCACCGCCACAACGCAGAACATGAACGCCCTTGCCGGGCAGCGTCTCTCCCAGCGCAAGTTCGGTGACCGCGCCTTCCGGTGGTTCACACTGCTGATGGCGTTGTCCGTGTTTGTGCTGATCGTGCTCATCGGCGTCAAGCTGGCCAGCGGCTCGCAACTTGCCCTGAACAAATTCGGCTGGCATTTCCTGACGGGCACCAAATGGGATCCGGTCCACGAAAATTTCGGCGCATTGCCGCAAATCTATGGCACGCTGGTTTCCTCGCTGATTGCCATTGTCATTGCCGTGCCCTTGAGCATCGCCACCGCGGTTTTTTTGACGGAGCTGGCGCCTCTGTGGATGCGGCAGCCGCTCACCATCTTTATCGAGCTGCTGGCGGCCGTGCCAAGCGTCATCCTCGGCTTGTGGGGAATGTACGTCCTGGTTCCGTGGCTGCACGATCACTTCTACCCCTCGCTGAAGGGCACCTTCGGTTATCTGGCCATTTTCTCCGGGCCAATTTCAGGCAACTGCATGCTCTCCGCCGGGGTCATTCTGGCCATCATGATCGTGCCGATCATCACCTCCGTCTCGCGGGAAATCCTGCGCTCCGTGCCGGGCTTGCAGCGTGAAGCCGCCTATGCCCTGGGCGCCACGCGCTGGGAGGTCACGCGTCTGGCGGTGCTCAGCTACGCCAAACGGGGCCTGTTTGGCGCGGTGATCCTCGGTTTGGGCCGGGCATTGGGCGAGACGATGGCGGTCTTGATGGTGATTGGCAACACGCCGCAGATCAAGGCCTCCATCCTGGCGCCCGGCACCACGCTGGCCGGTTGGTCGGCCTTGCAATTCACCGAGGCCGACGGCGCGCTTTACCTCAGTTCATTGTTCGAACTCGGACTGGTCCTGCTGGGGGTGACGGTGCTGGTGAACGCGCTGGCGCAACTCATGCTCAAAACATTTGCTGGCCCCGGCGTCAAACCGCAACATTGAACCATGGACACGGCCAAACATCGCTGGCGCAAATTTGAGAACGGGCTGATGCAGGCCATTACCTGCGGATGCGCGCTGCTGGTCATCACGCCGCTGTTGCTCATTTTTTACCGGCTCATCCAATCGGGGTTTGGTTCGCTGAATTGGGATTTCTTCACCAAGCTGCCCGCTCCGCCCGGCGAAGCGGGCGGCGGCATGGCCAACGCCATTGTCGGCACCTTGGAGTTGCTGGCCATCGCGGCGGTCATTGGCGTGCCGATCGGGGTGTTCGGCGGCGTTTATCTTTCCGAATACGGGTCCTCGCGGCTGAATCGCTGGATCCGGTTCGCAGCCGATGTGCTCAACGGCGTGCCCTCCATCATCTGGGGCATGGTGGTTTATGCGCTGGCCCTGTCCGTCTCACCAGCGCACGCCTATTCGGCCTGGTCGGGGGGATTGGTGCTGGGAATGATCATGATACCCCTGATCATGCGCACCGCCGAGGAGGTGCTGCTCCTCGTGCCGGGCGGCTACCGCGAGGCAGCCTTCGCGCTGGGCATTTCCAAATGGCGGACCATTGTCCAAATCGTCATGCGCACCGCCCTCAAGGGGATTGTCACCGGCGTGCTGCTGGCGCTGGCGCGCGTCGCGGGCGAAACGGCACCCCTGCTGTTCACCGCCCTGGGCAATCAGTTTTGGAATCATAACCTGTCGGATCCCATCCTGGCCCTCCCGCTGCAAATTTTTAACTGCGCCAATTCGCCTTATGATGACTGGAAACGCCAGGCCTGGGCCGGCGCACTGGTGCTGTTGCTCATGATCACCGCCATCAACGTGGGTGTCCGCGTCCTGACGCGGGACCGCATGAAACAATCCAACCGATGAACTCAGTCATGCCGCCCAACGAAGAAGCCAAACGCCCGGCCGCTCCTGCCAAACCCGCCGTCGCCGCCGCACCGGCCTTGGCGCCTGCAGTTGCACCCGCGGCCGCTTCGACCACGGCGGCAACCGCCGCGCCCGCCATCGCCGTCAAGGGCCTCTCGGTTTTCTTCGGACGGCATCAGGTGCTGAAAAATGTTTCGCTCGAGGCCAGGGCTAACGCGGTCACCGCCATCATCGGCCCAAGCGGCTGCGGCAAGTCCACCTTTCTTCGTTCACTCAACCGGATGCACGAACTGGTCCCGGAGGCGCGGATGGAGGGCGAAATCAAGCTGTTCGGGCAGGACATTTACAACCGCGCGGTGGAACCGGTGATTGTGCGCCGCCGTGTTGGCATGGTGTTCCAGAAATCCAATCCGTTTCCGACGATGTCCATCGCCGAGAACGTCACCGTGGGCCTGCGCTTGAACGGCATCCGCGGACGCGACGTGCTCGCCGAGCGGATGGAACGCGCACTGCGGATGGTGGCGCTGTGGGACGAGGTGAAGGACCGCCTCAACGCGCCCGCCGTCAGCCTCTCCGGCGGACAACAGCAGCGCCTGTGCATCGCGCGGGCCATCGTGGTGCAGCCCGAGGTCATCCTGATGGACGAGCCGGCCTCGGCGCTGGATCCCATCGCCACCGCCAAGGTGGAGGAACTCATTTTGGATCTGAAGAACAGCTTCACCATCATCATCGTCACCCACAACATGCAGCAGGCCGCGCGCATCTCCGATTACACCGCGTTCTTTTATCTCGGCGAATTGATTGAGTTCGACCGCACATCGAAAATGTTCACCAACCCCTCGCGCAAGCAGACCGAGGATTATGTCACGGGAAGATTCGGTTGAAATTTTGGCGCAATGACGGACATTAATTCGAGCACCCATGACCATTCACTTTGAAAACGAACTGGCCGGCCTGAAGGAAAAACTCCTCATCATGGCCAGCCACGCGGAGTCCGCCGTCTCCAAGGCCATCAAGGCGCTGGTTGAGCGCGACGACGAACTGGCGCGGCGTGTGATGGCCGACGACGTTATCGTGGACCAGTTGGAGATTGAGATTGACGAGCTGTCCATTCAACTGCTGTCCAAGGCGCCGCTGGCGACGGACCTGCGGTTGATCACGATGACCATGAAGATTTCGAACCACCTGGAGCGCGTGTCGGACGAGGCCACGACCATCGCGCGGCGGTCGCTTGAACTCAGCATGGAACCGCAGCTCAAGCCCTACGTGGACCTCCCGCGCATGGCCGCCATGGCGCTGGACATGCTCAAGGAGGCGCTGGATTCCTTCGTGAACCGCAATCCGGAAAAGGCGCGCGCGATCATCCCGCGCGACAAGGAAGTGGACCTGCTCAACAAGCAATTGCACCGCGAACTTTCCAGCTACATGGTCGAACGGCCCAGCACCATCACCCGTTGCCTGAATCTCATGGTCATTTCCAAGTGTCTCGAACGCATCGCCGACCACGCCGCCAACGTGGCGGAAGAAGTGGTTTATCTCTACGAGGCGCGGGACATCCGGCACAGCAAGACCGCACCGGCCGCGCCCGCCGTGGTGTGAGGCGGGTTCGTTAAAAACGTTAAATCGCTAAATCGTTACAACGGAAAGCGCAGGGGCGTTGGGCGAATGACAGGCCGTTGAACATCCCATATTCGTAGGAGCCGAAGTGACGAGGCTCAAGTGTTTCGGAGAAAGCAATTCCATTTATTGACGGGCGGTAAACAGCCCTTCCGCAATCCCAAAGGGATTGAATCATTCAGCCCAATGGTTGGCCCGATTCCGAGAGGGCCTACCTTGGGTAACCTCAAGCAAGCCCGCAACCCTGAAAGGGTTGAACAACAGTTTCGTAAGAACGCGATTCAACCCTTTCAGGGTTGTGATTCCCCGGTTTGTTTACCCGGGGTAGCTCGTTCCTCGCAATCCCGGGCTGAGCGCTTCCAATCCCGTTGGGATTGGTGAATCCAGCGCATAATGTGTGAACCACGCACATTCCCGGTTCCGATTCCGATTGATTTAAATGGAAAACGGGACGGCACTGATTGTGCTCCATCTAAACTCAAGGTTGCGGGATGAAAATGGTACTAATGAAATCTCGTCGGGCATGCAAGGAGCTTCGCGCTTTGACAATGGTCGAATTGCTGGTGGTGATTGTTGTTGTCGTTGTTTTGGCGGCATTCTTTTTGCCAGTGCTCGCCAGAATGAAGGCTAAGAGCAGCAAGGCTCCTTGCCAAAGCAACTTGAAGATGATTGGCATCGCCTATCGCACCTGGGAGGGTGACTATGGCGACAAATATCCGCAGGAACTGATAGCTTCCGGCAGCACCAATTTTCCTCTTGGTTCTGACCCGACAGGATACATTCTCAACCATCCTTTGCCGACCAACACCGCCATCGGTGTTTCTCTTCCCTATGGATACGCTTATCAGTGTTACCAAGTCATGTCCAATGAGTTGAACAACCCAAAAGTTCTTCTTTGCCCCTCGGACGAGCGGCCAACCGGGTCAATCCCGTCTGATTTCATCAACAATCCGCCCGGCAACACCGCGGCCTTCAACAACAGCACCGTTTCCTATTTCGCAGGTGCCGACGCGGATGAATCCCGGCCGACGATGTTGCTCGGTGGAGATCGCAATCTCCTGATGAATCGAATGGGAGTCGTTACCGGTTTGGTTGTCTATGGCACGAATACCCCAATCGGATGGTCGGCCAAAATGCATAATTGCAAAGGAAATATCCTGTTTGCCGACGGAAGCGTTCAAAGGACCACACCGTCGAGTTTGCAAACCTTTCTGAGCAACACCCGCACGAATGTGAACCGGCTGGCAATTCCTTAACTACATGGAGACAATATGAAAACTCGACAGACACCCAAAGAACTTCGCGCTCTGACCTTGATTGAATTGCTGGTGGTGATTGTCTGTATCGCAATTTTGGTCGGAATGCTGATGCCTGCGTCTGGTAACCCGGGCAAAGCCAAGCAAGCCTCATGTCAGAGCAATCTCAAACAAATCGGCATTGCCTATCGCACCTGGGACGGCGATTATGGAAACAAATACCCGATGAGTGTTCCGACGAACAAAGGTGGCTCCATGGAATTTGGGACCGGCAGCGGAATGTTCAGGCACTTTCAGGTGATGTCAAATGAATTGAACGATCCGAAGGTTTTGATATGCCCGGCAGATGATCGCAAATGGGCGGCTGATTTTGCACACTTGAACAACAATAATTTAAGCTTCTTTGTTGGCCTTGACACGGATGAAACCCGGCCGGCCATGATACTGTCAGGAGATCGTAACCTGATAACAAATCACGTAGATGTTGTTCCTGGCCTAATCGTGCTGGGGACGAACGCTGCCGTCGAATGGTCGACCAAAATGCACAATCAAAGTGGCAATTTTGGCCTCGCGGACGGCAGCGTGCAAAAGGGATCGAGCGGTACGTTCCGCATTTTTATCAGCAGAACCGGCACCAATGTGAACCGGCTGGCAGTTCCGTGAGGGGCGTGTTACATGGTTATAACGTTGAATCGTTACAACAAAGAAAATGCTGCCCGGCCAAGCAGGTCGGGCAGATTAAACAAGAAGAGCGGTTTGACCTTGGTCGAGGTTGGGGTCGTCGTTGTGTGCCTTTTTCTTCTTGCCGTAGTTTTTTTGGCCATAATGTTGCGACGGGTTCGTGAAACGGAGCTTAACTGGGACTGCCAGAACCACTTGAAATTAGTCGGAGTTGCTTTTCGAACTTGGGAGGGCGGTCATGGCGACAAATACCCTATGAGCGTTTCAACGAATAAAGGGGGGGCCATGGAATGGTCGGCAGGCAGCAATATGTTTTGGCACTTTCGGGTAATGTCAAACGAGCTGGCCAGTCCGAAAATTCTGCTTTGTCCCTATGACGACCGGCAATTGGCCCCCGCCATCGTCCTGGCGAATGGAGGCACCGTCAGCGACTTCGCGAACCTAAGCAACAGCAACATCAGCTATTTCATCGAGCTTGACGCGGATGAAACCAGTCCGGCAATGCTCCTCTCAGGGGACCGCAACCTGGTGACGAATGGGGCGGATGTTGTTCCCGGCCTGGTCGTCCTCGGCACGAACTCGGCAATGGGCTGGTCAGCCAAAATGCATAACGGTAAGGGAAACATCCTTCTTGCAGACGGAAGCGTACAAAGGACCACGCCGTCCAGTTTGCAAACTCTTCTGAGCAACACCGGCACGAATATGAACCGGCTGGCGGTACCGTAAGCCAAGTTGATAGCCGAGAGTTGATGGTTGATGGAAAGAAAAGAATTTAACCGTGAAATCGCCGGCAAATTGTGGCTTATTCAGGGTTGATGAAACTGTTTTATACCGGACCGGTGATCAACACGGAGATGCTGGTGGTGATGCTGGAAAAGCATGGCATCGCCGCGACGCAGGAATTCGAGGATCCCGCGCTGCCGGATGACGGGGATTTAAACCGGCTGGCGAAGGTGCTGGTGCCGGAGGCGGATTATGACCGGGCGCACCAGTTGTTTTACGCGGAGCGGGAGGACGAACTTTGAATTCAAAATTCAAAGTTCAAAATTAAAAATCGAAGATCTGAAAACCACGGATGGACACAGATGCTGACAGAACAGCGGGAAAACGGCCATTCAATGAATTGATCTGTTCGGAAGAATTGGTTTTATCCGTGTATATCTGTGTTTATCCGCGGTTGAACTTCCCCTTCAGATTTTAGCGCATCAAACGAGTTCGATGCCGACGGGGCAGTGGTCGGAGCCAAGTATCTTGTCGTGAATAAATGCGCGCTTGAGGCGGGGTCGAAGCGCGGCGGAGATGAGGAAGTAATCAATGCGCCAGCCGACGTTCCGGGCGCGGGCATTGGACATGGGACTCCACCAGGTGTAATGGCCGCCGGCGGACTCGAATTCGCGAAAGGTGTCAATGAAACCGGCCTTGACGAGGGCGGTAAAGCCGGCGCGTTCCTCGGGGGTGAACCCGTGGTTGCCAACGTTCGCCTTCGGATTGGCGAGGTCAATTTCCGTGTGGGCGACATTGAGGTCGCCGCAAAAGATGACGGGTTTTTTGCGTTCGAGCTTTTTGAGGTAACGGAGGAAATCACGGTCCCATTCCTGGCGATAGGCGAGGCGGGTGAGTTCGCGCTTGGAATTGGGGACATAGACGTTCACCAGGAAAAAGTCCGGATATTCGGCGGTGAGCACGCGGCCTTCGTTGTCATGGGCTTCGATCTTGATGCCAAGGTCGACCTTCAGCGGGCGCGTTTTTGTGAAAATGACCGTGCCGGAATAACCTTTTTTCGCGGCACTGTTCCAATAGGTGGTGTAGGTGGCGGGCCAGAGCTGCTCGACGTCATCGGGCCGCGCCTTGGTTTCCTGCAGGCAAAGGATGTCGGGCGATTCGGCCCCGAGATATTCGAGAAAATTTTTGCGCAGGACAGAGCGGAGTCCGTTGACGTTCCAGGAAATCAGTTTCACGTGGCGAAGTTAGCAGAAAGGCACCGGATGGAAGCAAGCGAAGAATTATGAGAAGGCTCGCCCTCACCCCTACCCTCTCCCCCAGGAGAGGGAGAAACGTCTTCAGCGTTGGTTGCAAGCATAGCCGTCGGACGCGGACGTCGCAGCGCAACATCCCCACCCGCGGAGGCGTGCCGGTAAATTACCATCACTTGACCATCAGGCGGTAGCCAACGCCGGATTCGGTGACGAGCATCTCGGGCGCGGAGGGATTTTGTTCGAGCTTCTCGCGGAGGTGGGTCATGTAAACGCGCAGGTAATGGGTTTGCTCGACGTAATTCGGGCCCCAGACTTCCTTGAGAATCTGGCGATGCGTAAGGACCTTGCCGGCATGGCGGACAAACAACTGGAGCAGCGCGTACTCCGTCGCGGTCAATTTGATTTGCTTGCCGTTGACCTTGACGATGCGCGAGGTCAAATCCACTTCAAGACGTTCGTTTTTAAAAACGGCCTCGTCAGCCGGCGGCTGGGCGTGGCGTTGGGCGACGCGCAGGCGGGCGAGCAATTCGCCGGTGCTGAAGGGCTTGGTGAGGTAGTCATCGGCGCCGTTGTCGAGCGCGGCAATCTTGTCATTCTCACGGTCGCGGACGGACAAAACGACGACGGGGACGTTGCTCCATTCACGGAGGCGTTTGAGGACGGTCACGCCGTCCATATCCGGCAGGCCCAAGTCGAGGACGACGATGTCCGGGCGGCGTTGGGCGGCTTCGGCGAGACCGTCAGCGCCGTTGACGGCTTCAAAAACGCGATAGCCGCCGGCCTCGAGGCTGATCTTGAGCAGCCGGCGGATCTGGATTTCATCGTCAATGATGAGCACGACCTGACTGGGTGGTTGCTCGCTCATGCGGCTTCTCCAGTCATGGCCGGAGTTTCAGAGAGCGGCAGGAACAGGGTGAAGGCCGCTCCGCCGCCGGGCCGGTTCACGCCTTCAACGCGCCCGTTCTGGGCCTCGACGAATCCTTTCACGATGGACAGGCCCAGGCCGGTGCCGCCGGTTTGGGCGCCGGGCGCGCGGTAAAACTTCTCGAAGATTCGCGGGAGCGACTCGGCGGGAACACCGGGCCCCTTGTCGGCAACGGTCAGGGCGAGTTCGCCATCGGCGGGGTTGGCGGAAATTTGGATGTGCGTGCCAGGCAGGGTGTGGAAGGCGGCATTGAGGAGAAGATTCGTAAGGGCCTGTTCCATCAGGACGAAGTCCATGCGGACGAGCGGCAGTTCGGGCGAAATCACAATTTCGAGTTTATGCCGGGAAAGTTCCCTGGCAATGCCTTTCACCGTGACATTGATGAGGTCGCCGACGTCGCACCAATCGAGATTGGGTTTGACGTGACCGGATTCGACGCGCGCGATGTCGAGCAGATTGCCGACGAGACGGTTGAGGCGGGTGCCGGCTTCCTTGATTTCGCCGACGAGCGCCCTGGTGAAATCGGGGCGGGCGGCGACGCCGGCGTCGGAGAGCCCGCTGGCGGCGCTGGCGATGGCGGCGATGGGCGTGCGCATTTCGTGGGAGATGGAGTCCAGGAGCGTCCGGCTGAGGCGCTCGGATTCGGCGGCGAGATGGGTTTGTTGGGCGGCATCATGAAGGCGCTGGCGGTCAATGACCAGGGCGGCCTGGCGGACGAGGGCTTCGAGCAGGTTGTTTTGCTCAAGGCTCAGCGGGGCGGCCTGGGGAAGCTTCACGCCGATGACACCCACCACCCCGGCAGGCGTGGCCAAGGGAAGATAGAGCGCCTCGGAGGACGGAAGGTTGTCAGTGAACTGGCCGGCGGCCTGGTTGTGATCGAAGACCCAGGTGGCGACGCCATATTCCTTGGCGGACAAATTAAACGTGCTGCCGGGGCGCGGCCGGGCGGACAATTTACCGTCCACCTCGGTCAGCAGCACGGCGACCTCGGACTGAAAAAGATTGGCAACGTGCTTGACGATGATCTGGCTGATTTGATCGAGCGTGACGGCGTCGGCCAATTCGCGCGTCAGCAGATAAAGGGCGGTGGTGCGTTCCTCGCGGCGGCGCTCGGCCTTTTCCTGGGTGCGAAAGCGGGCAATCAATTCACCCATGACCACGGCGACCACGAAGTACGTTCCGAACATCATCGCGTCGTCCACGGTGCTGATATAGAAAGTGAATTTGGGTGGCAGGAAAAAGAAATCCCAAAGCAGGGCGCTGAGAGTCGCGCTCAACAGCACCGGCCCCCGGCCCACAAACAAGGCGAGCACCACCACGGCCAGCAAAAAATCTAGGGCGGCGGCGCGATTACCGAGATGCGCGAATGAATCGAGAAACGCGTTGGCCAGGGTAACCCCAATGATGATGCCGACGCTGATGGCGTATTGTTTCCAGGGCACCTGGACGGGGGCGCGAAACACCGGTGGCGGCTTGGGAACCTCCGACTTGTCAGCGCGGACAACGTGGATGTCAATGTCGCCGCTCTCCTCAACGAGACGGCGCAGCAGCCAGCCGCGGCGGAAAAATTTCCACGCGCCCTCGCGGGCCGGCTTGCCAACGACGATTTGGGTGACGTTTTGCTGGCGGGCGACTCGCATTATCCCGCGGATGAGATTTTCATCCACAGTGGCGATCACTTCGGCGCCCAGTTCGCGCGCGAGCGCCAGGTTTTTGGTCAACCTCCCCTGCTCGTCCTCGGAATAAGGATGGGAGGATTCAACATGCACAGCCATCCAGCGGGCGTCCAGACTGTCCGCGAGGCGGCGGGTCCAGCGCACCATTTGCGCGGAAAACGGGCTGGGACTGACGGCGACGAGCAAGCGGTGGCCGGTTTTCCACGGCCCCTGAATCTGCATCACCTGCATGTAGTCGCGGACATCCTGGCCGACACGTTCGGCGGCGAGGCGGAGGGCCATTTCGCGCAAGGCAGTGAGGTTGCCCTCGCGGAAAAAATTCACCATGGCCACGGCGGCGCGGTCGGGCATGTAAACCTTGCCCTCATCAAGCCGGCGCATGAGGTCGTCCGGGGCGATGTCGATCAATTCAATTTCCGCGAGGTCAAGGACGCTGTCCGGCACGGTCTCGTGGATGGATGAGCCGGTGATTTCCTCCACGGTGTGGGCGCGGCTTTCGACATGCTGAACGTTGAGGGAGGTATAGACGTCAATGCCCGTATCGAGAAGTTCAAGGATGTCTTGATAGCGTTTGGGATGGCGCGAGCCAGGGGCGTTGGTGTGGGCCAGTTCGTCAACGAGGGCCAGCTTCGGCTTGCGCGCAAGGACGGCGTCCACGTCCATTTCCGAGAGCGTCACACCGCGATATTCGCTGGTTTTTCTGGGGATGAATTGGAGGCCGACGGTGAGAGCGTCGGTTTCCTTGCGGCCGTGGGTTTCGACGTAGCCGATGACGACATCAACACCGAGGGACTGCTGTTTGCGGGCGGCCTCGAGCATGGCGTAGGTCTTGCCCACGCCCGCGGCCATGCCCAGGAAGATTTTCAGTTTGCCGCGCTTCTGCTGGGTCTCCTGCCGCTGGATGGCCTCCAACAGCTTGTCAGGATCCGCTCTGACATCTTCGTTCACGCTTTGATGCTACACGAATCCGGCGGCGGATTCAGTAATAATATTTATCCCAACCGTTCCGTGCTACCTCGGCAAGCAGCACGTGTCAGATCACGGTTTGGCCGGTTTCATTTCGTCGAGCGCGACGTTCAACTTGAGAACATTGACGCGTTCCTGGCCAAGGAAACCGTATTGAGGCGGCTCGACAAATTGTTCGACGAGCGCCTTGACCTTGTCCTCAGGCAAACCCCGCGAAACGGCGACGCGGGCAACCTGGAGCCGGGCCGCGGCGGGACTGATGTGCGGATCCAGGCCGCTGGCGGAGGCGAAGACCATGTCCACCGGCACGTCGGCATTGGTGGCAAGGTTGTTGCCGGAACGGAAGGCGGCCAGGTTGTTCTGGACGTTGGTTTGCAAAGTGCCGCTGGTCGGGCCGAGATTGCTGCCGCTGGAAGCCACGATGCCGCCCGGGCTTGAGCCATAGGTGCAGGCGGACGGCCGGGGCCAGAAGTAATTCGACCCCTGGAACTGCTGCGCGAGCAATTCAGAGCCGATGAGCTTGCCATCTCGCGTGACGAGGCTGCCGTTGGCCTGGCTGCGGAACATGAATTGACAAAGGACCGTGATGACCACGGGATAGAACACGCCGCAGATGAGGGTCCACACAATGGTCTGCCGGATTGACTGGATGGTAAGTTTCAACATTTGATTTCCCTTTCGTAATTTCTTCTCGATGTAATAAAGGTCAAGGGGCGAGATGCACCGCCACCAGGAGCAGGTCAATGAGCTTGATGAATATGAACGGCACCAGGATGCCGCCAACTCCGTATATGAGCATGTTTTTACGGAGGATGGCCGCGGCGCCGATGGGTGTGTATTTGACACCCTTGAGCGCCAGCGGAATCAGGGCAACTATGATAAGGGCGTTAAAGATGACAGCGCTCAGGATGGCGCTTTGGGGCGAGTGCAGGTACATAATGTTCAGCTTGTCGAGCGGGCCGCGGCCGCCGGCGGTCGTGGCATAGAGCAGGCCGAACATCGCGGGCAGGATGGCAAAATACTTGGAGACGTCATTGGCGATGCTGAAGGTGGTCAACGCGCCGCGGGTCATCAGCAGTTGTTTGCCGATTTCGACGACTTCGATGAGCTTCGTGGGATTGCTGTCCAGATCCACCATGTTGCCGGCCTCGCGCGCGGCTTGGGTGCCGGTATTCATGGCCACGCCGACGTCGGCCTGGGCAAGCGCAGGCGCGTCGTTGGTGCCGTCGCCGATCATGGCGATGAGCTTGCCGCCTTCCTGCTCCTTGCGGATGCGCGCGAGCTTGTCCTCGGGCTTGGCCTGGGCGATGAAATCATCCACGCCGGCCTCGGCGGCGATGGCGGTGGCGGTGAGCTGGTTGTCGCCGGTGATCATGACGGTGGTGATGCCCATTTTGCGGAGCTGCGCGAAACGTTCCTTGATGCCGCCCTTGACGATGTCCTTGAGGCAGATGACACCGAGGACGCGCGGGCCGTCGGCAACGACAAGCGGTGTGGCGCCGGAGCGGGCGATTTCGTCGGCCTTGTCCATGACGGCCTTGTCCACGCGGCCGCCGTAATCACCCACGAATTGATAAACGGCCTCGGCGGCGCCCTTGCGGATGCGGCGTTTGATGTTGCCCTTGCCGTCGTTGAAATCCATGCCGCTCATGCGGGTCTGGGCGGTGAAAGGCACGAAGACGGTGTTGGGGTCGGCGATTTCGCGGCCGCGCAGACCGTATTTGTCCTTGGCCAGAACAGCGATGGACCGGCCTTCGGGCGTCTCGTCGGCCAGCGAGGCGAATTGCGCCGCGTCGGCAAGTTCCTCCACCTTGACGCCCGGGGCCGGCACAAATTCCGTGGCCATGCGATTGCCCAATGTGATGGTGCCAGTTTTATCGAGCAAGAGAACGTCCACGTCCCCGGCCGCTTCGACCGCGCGACCGCTGGTGGCGAGCACGTTGCGGCGCATCAAACGGTCAATGCCCGCAATGCCAATGGCGCTCAACAAACCGCCAATGGTGGTCGGGATGAGGCAGACAATCAGCGAAAGCAGCACGGGAATCGTCGTCAGCACGACGCCCTTCTGGCCGGCCTGGTTCTCGTTGTAATGAGCGTAGGGCGGCAGCACGAACACCACGACGATGAACAGGGCGGTGAGGCTGACGAGAACGATGTTGAGGGCGATTTCGTTGGGCGTCTTTTGACGGCGCGCGCCTTCAATCATGGAAATCATGCGGTCGAGGAACGAATTGCCGGCCTCGGCGGTGACGCGGATGACAATGCGATCGCTGAGGACGCGCGTGCCGCCGGTGACGGCGCTGCGGTCGCCGCCGCTTTCGCGCACGACAGGGGCGGATTCGCCGGTGATGGCGGATTCATCCACGGTGGCGATGCCTTCGACGATTTCGCCGTCGGCGGCGATGATGTCGCCTGCCGTGCAAACGAAGCGCTCGTCGAGCTTCAGTTCGTTGCCGGGCACCATGACTTCCTTGCCGTCCACGAGTTTGCGGGCCATGGTTTTGGTGCGCATTTTACGGAGGGCATCGGCGTGTGCCTTGCCGCGGCCCTCGGCCATGGCCTCGGCGAAGTTGGCGAAGAGGCAGGTGAACCAGAGCCAGAAGCAGATCTGGACGTTGAACAGGTTGCACTGCCCCGGCAGGAAGAGGATGACGGTCGTCCAGATGGAGCCGAGCCACACGACAAACATGACGAGGTTTTTGATTTCGTCGCGCGGATGCAGCTTCTTGAACGAGTCAATGACCGCCTGTTTGAACAGTTCCGAGTATTTGAATTCAACTTTGGTGCTCATATTGGTTCCTTAGAAAGTGCGACCTGCCAGCATTAAACCGTGCTCGACCATCGGTCCCAGGCACAAGGCCGGGAAGAAGGTGAGCGCGGCCACGATAGAGATAACTCCCGCCAAACTCAGGCCGAAGGTCCAGCCATGGGTGGGCAGCGTGCCGGCCGAGGGCTCGACCGTTTTCTTGGCAGCCAGCCCGCCGACAATCGCCAGCGCGGCGAGGATGGGGATGAACCGGCCGATCCAAATCGCGATCGCGCCTGCGACGTCGTAGAAAGGCACGTTCGCGTTCAGTCCGGCGAAAGCGCTGCCGTTGTTGTTGGCCGCCTCGCCGAAGAAGTAAAGAATCTCGCTAAACCCGTGCGGGCCGTTGTTGCCCAAGCTGGCCAATCCTTGGGGAACCATCAAGGCCAGGGCGGCCGGAATCAGGCAGGCGGCGTTGGGAATCAGCACACCAATGACCGCCCAGGTGGCCTCCCACGCGCCGAGTTTCTTGCCCAGGTACTCTGGAGTTCGACCGATCATCAGTCCGGCGATAAAGACGGTGATGAGCACGTGGAATAACATGCAATACATGCCGCAGCCGATGCCGCCGAAAAGCATTTCGCCTATGAGGATGTTCCAAAGCGGCATCATGCCGGCCAGGGGCATGTAGCTGTCGTGCATGGAATTGACGGAGCCGTTGTCAATTGCGGTGCAGGACGCGGCCCACAGGACGCTGTTCATCACGCCGATGCGCTGCTCCTTGCCTTCCATGTTTTCAACCAGGCTGCCGGTGACGGGATTGGGCCGGGTCTCGAAATACCACGCACCAACAAATGACAGCATGTAAATGGCGAGCATGACCGTAAACAGACACCACGCGTGTTTGACGTTTCCGACCAGCAGTCCGAACATGTAGACCTGCGCCATGGGCACGATGATGATGGCGAGCAACTCGAGGAAATTGGCCAGGGGCGTGGGGTTCTCGAACGGGTGCGCGCTGTTCACATTGAACCAGCCGCCGCCGTTGGTGAAGAGCTGCTTGATGGATTCGAGCGAGGCGACAGGACCGACAGGAATGGACTGGGTGTCCACCTTGGCGTCCACCATCACGGGCATGTTGGTCATGATGACCGCGCCCTTGGCGTCTTTCTGGGGCACATCAACCATGACCGCGACACCGTTGTTCGTCATCGGCTGGCCCTTGTCATCAAGCTTGGGCTGGGACACTGTCCAGGCAATGTTGGTCGTGAGATTGTTTCCATTGGTATCGGTCGCCTGCACCTGTGTGGTGTAAGGTTCCATCAGGCTGGCATTCGGGTAGGCTTTCCAAGTCTGGGGAACGCCCTGCCATGCCAGCGGAATGGCCCACAACACCGAGAGCGGAATCACGAAGTAAAGCAGGCCGCGGGTGACGTCGGCCCAGAAATTGCCGACGGTCTTGATGGAGGCGCGTTTGAGCGCGCGGCCCACGGCGACGAGGACGGCCAGGCCGGTAGCGCCGCTGATGAATTGATGGACCATGATGGCATAGACCTGCGAGAAGTTGCTCATGGTGGTTTCACCGGCGTAGGACTGCCAGTCCGCGTTGCAGATGAAACTCCAGGCCTGCATAAAGGCCAGGTGCCAGGAGCAACCGGGCAGGCCCTGAGGGTTGAGCGGCAGCCAGCCCTGATTCATGAAGATGAACATGTCCGACGCGAAGCCAATCACACCGAATATCAACACCGCGAAGAAATACTTGAGCCAGGTCATTTCCTCGGTGGGATCCACGCCGGTGAGCTTGTAGGCCAGCCGTTCGATGGGTGAGAGGAAGGAAAGCCAGGTCTTTTGGCCGGTATAAATCTTGTACATGAAGCGGCCCAGAGGCGGCGTCAATGCGATTCCCAACCCGAAGAAGAGCACGATCTGAATGATTTCAATAAGTTTCATAGTTCAAGTTTCGGATTCAATTTCAACCGGCCATTCTGTTTGACACTTTGTATTTCAT
>DATMLG010000029.1:0-14328 GCA_035570675.1 Verrucomicrobiia bacterium
TCGCCCCCATCATCAACAAGTACCAGCCCGCCCTGGGCCAGACCTTGCTCGGAAATAACGCCACCAGGCAATAACCGGGCGGCCGGCAACCGGCGTCACCGGGACGGTTCGGCGGGAGTGGCGGCCAGTTTCGCGCCGCACGAGTGACAGTAGTTCGAGCCGGGAGGACAGACCGCGCCGCAGGATTTGCAATCCAGGTGCGCCTCCGCATGGCGGCGATGGATGATGAGGTTGCGGACGTAGGGGATCCAGGTGAAGGCATAGGAGGCGATGAAGACCCAGCTGCGTTTGTGGGGCTTGACCTGCCCGAAGATTGCGTAGAGCAGCAACAGCAATGAACCCGCCAGGCTCAGCCACCAAAATGCCGTGGGCACCACGACACGTTTCTTTTTCTCCGTGGCATACCATTGGACGAAGAACCGCGAGAAAAAAACCAGATTGCCCAGCCAGCCGACAATCTCCCACCACTGGAAGTCACCGTTGTCCCAAAAAAGCCCGTGCAGCCAGTCCGTCATGCCGCGGATTAAGCCGGAATGCGGCGGGGATGACAAACCAATTCAACTTGTGGAAACAGGCGCCCATCGCGCCCGGCCGGGCATGTTCACGGAGCGAGCACGGCGGCCGCAGGTTGTTCCGCAAGCAGTTTGGAAACCTTCTCTGCCAACGAGATGTCCGCAGCTTGATCGCGGACGTTGCCCTGTTTGTCAACCAGCCACATGGAAGGGACGGAGGTGATGCCAAATTGCATGACCAGTTTGTTGCTCCATCGCAGGCCGTCGTAATACTGCGGCCAGGATATTCCGTTCTCCTTGACAAATGCCGCCAGCACATTTTTGTCCACATCCAGGCTGATACCCACGATTTCAAACCCCTTGTCGTGCAATTTCTCATAGGTGGCCTTCACGTCCGGCATTTCACGGAGACAGGGAACACACCACGTCGCCCAAAAATCAACCAACACGACTTTGCCCTTCAACTTGGCCAGGTCCACCGGACGTCCGTCGATGGCGGTGTACTGGATGTCCATGGGCTTGCCAATCGCGTCCAGTCGTTTGAGCAAACCACGGGCCTGTTCTTTCGCTCCTTCCGGCGCGGATCCGGCAATGATCTCCGTGGCCATCCCCCTGGCGGTCTCCACATCCGTCAAGGAAGCGGCAATCCACAGGGCCTGGTAAGACACGTCTTGGTCCGGAAAATCCTTCTGCAACGCGCGCGCTGCTTTCACGAAATCATCCTTGGCACCGGGCAATTTGGAAAGCAGCTGTTGCACGGCGTCAACGCGAAAGTCCAATCGCTCTTGGTCGCTCAGATTTGTGCCCTTCAAAAGTCGTGCCTGCAACTCGCCCAGCAGGGGCGCCAGATTCGTGTCATCGAACTGGTGCACCATCAACGCGATCATGTTGTATTCGGCTTTCTGCGCGCTGACGGCCTTGGGGTGGTCAGGGAACCGGGTGTAAAAGTCCTTTGCCTTCTCAACTCCCTTGAGCAGGAATGGACGATAAAAATCGTAGGCTTCCTGCTCGGTAGGCTTCTTGTCGTTCCATTCCTTCGGTGGAAGCGGAGATTGCATGGCCTTGTAGGTCTCTCCCCAGGCCTTGTCGGCCTCGGAAATGTTCGTGGTCGTTGTGGCTGGCGTATCTTGTGCCGCCGCCGTGACGCACCACGCCAGCAGGACAAGGAGGCAAAGTCTTCCGGCCGATGCGATGAAATGATGAATGGTGCGGCAGATGGTTGTCATTATTTTACAAAATTAATCAGCATCAGTGTCGGCGCAAGCCGCTCCCTGCCCGGCTCGCGCGGCTTTTCGGGCCAGTTCCAACAATACGGCGCATGGTTCGAGACAGGGGATGAGGCTTTTGTTCCCAGCCGGGTCGGGCTCCAATCCCGTGACAGTCCAAAGCCTGCATTTGAGGCAACGCCCTGCTTCGCAACCTTCCATGATTACTTCAGCGGCCCGGGCATCGGTCAATTTCGCCGTGATTCGGTACATTCCCGACTGGCGTTCTGCGTATGGACGGTAATCTGTCACCGGCGGGTTCGATGTGCGGGCGGCGTACCAGTCCGCCAATGCGCCCGGGTAAAGCCCGCTCAAGGCCTGCTCCAGTTCCGCATCGGTTGCCGCCAGCAACCGCCATCCCCCTTGAAGGGTGGGCGCGGCTTTCAACGGCCGAAATTCTCCCGCCGATGTTAACTGCGCCAACAATCGGGCCTCACTCGACCGCACCGCTCGCAATGATCCAGCCGCAAAATCACGATCCTGGACATGCCGCAGTTCGTACCCGCTGCCATCCCTGCGAATGAACACTTGCGCCAGCACAACCTCATCCCCCATTTGTGCCACAAATGCCTCTAGCGCCGGGTTCTCGATCATTACCATCGCCGCACAATCTAATGCCATTCTGGAATATCCAAAGTCTAAACATGCTGTTCCGAGGAAAGCTTACCTCGCGATAATAACCAGCAAGTCCAAAAGTCCTGAAAAATGCCAGAGCCGCAACTAGATTCCACCAACTGCAAGAGCAAATCCATTGGAAATCGGTTAAAAACTGGTACTTTTGCGCATTTTGTAATGAATTTATGGTTTAGTTAACGATACAGTTAGATTTATGCATGAATTTTGCAAATATTCTTTGTTCCACAGTTTTAAGCGACCGCGCTCGCTTGACATCAAGGACTGGCTGGGGAACATCATACGTGTTGTGGCAAATTCCAAGCGTCTAGGTCTGTGTCTTGCTTTGGCGGCTTGCCTGCTGGCAGGGTGCACCTCGTTTAACCCGGACAAGTTCGACCAACAGGTCCGGCATTGGGTGCCCTTGGGCACATCCGTTTCCGAAGCAAGGCGTACCATGGAACATCACGGCTTTGATTGCGAGGTGGTCCGGAAGGACAATCCCTTCAACCAAGACGGCTATGACAGTCTGGAATGCGACAAGACCGAAGTCATGTTTCACACCTGGACGGCAAAGATAATTATTACCGACGACAAGGTCTCCGGCTACGGTCCCACGAGTGTCGAATAACACCGCCGCCGGGGTTCTCGCGGCTCCAAAATCTCGTGGTTGCTCCCCCGAGCAAGTTGGTCTATTTTCCACCTCAAGAGTTTTGGAAAACACATGCAACCGGAACGATTCACCACGAAGGCCCAGGCAGCCCTGCAATCCGCGCAGCGGATCGCCCAGGAACATTCGCACCAGGAGATTGACGGCGAACATCTCCTCGCCGCGCTGTTGCAACAGGAAGACGGGCTGATCCAGCCGCTGCTTCAAAAGCTCGGCGTCGCGGTCCCCAAGCTTTCCGCCGAATTGGAGCAGGCGCTGCAACGACGCGTGAAGGTCCAGGGCGCGGCCGAGCCGTTTCTTGGCGCATCGTTGAAAAAGGCGCTCGACGCGGCCGAAGCGCAGGCCGCCAAGCTCAAGGATGAATACGTCAGCACCGAGCATATGTTGCTGGGATTGCTGGCCCAGGGCGGCGCTCCCTTGAAGAAGATTTTTCAGAATGCCGGCATCAAGAGCGATGACGTGCTCAAGGCCCTCGCCGAACTGCGCGGCAATCAGCGCGTCACCGACCCCAATCCCGAGGACAAATTTCAGGCGCTGGAAAAATATGGCCGCGACCTCACCGCCCTCGCGCGCGCCGGCAAAATTGATCCCGTCATCGGGCGTGACGAGGAAATCCGCCGAGTCATGCAGGTGCTGACCCGCCGCACCAAGAACAATCCGGTGCTCATCGGCGAACCGGGCGTGGGCAAGACCGCCATCGCGGAAGGTCTCGCGCGCCGCATCGTGAGCGGCGATGTCCCCGAAACGCTGAAGAACAAGAAACTCGTGGCGATGGATTTGGGCGCGATGATTGCCGGCGCAAAATACCGCGGCGAATTTGAGGACCGGCTCAAGGCCTTCCTCAAGGAAATCACCGCCAGTGAGGGCCGGATCATTCTGTTCATAGACGAATTGCACACGCTGGTCGGCGCGGGCGCGGCTGAAGGCGCCGCCGACGCCGCCAACATGCTCAAGCCGCAACTCGCGCGCGGCGAACTGCGCTGCATCGGTGCGACCACGCTTGATGAGTACCGCAAGCACATCGAGAAGGACCCCGCGCTCGAACGACGTTTCCAGCCGGTGATGGTCGCGGAGCCGTCCGTTGAGGCCACGATTGCGATTCTGCGCGGCCTGAAGGAGCGTTACGAAACCCATCACGGCATTCGCATTCAGGACGCCGCGCTCGTCGCCGCCGCCACGCTTTCGCACCGCTATATCACTGATCGTTTTCTGCCGGACAAGGCCGTCGATTTGATGGACGAGGCGGCTTCGCGTTTGCGCATGGAACTGGATTCCATGCCCACGGAAGTGGACAAGCTCGAACGGCAAATCATGCAGCTCGAGATCGAGCAGGCCGCGTTGAAAAAGGAGAAGGACGAGGCGTCCATCACCCGCCTTAAAAAGCTCGAAAAGGACCTGGCCAACTTGAAGGAACAGTCCAGCAAGCTCAAGGCCCAGTGGCAGAACGAGAAAGCCGCCATCAACGCCGTCGGCATCATCAACAGCCAGTTGGAGGACGCCAAGCAGGAGCAGGAAAAGGCGCAACGCCAGGGAGACCTGAACCTCGCGGCCCAGCTTCAGTATGGGAGAATTCCGGAACTGCAACAAAAACTGGCGGACGCCGAGAAGCAACTCCACGCGATGCAAAAGGGTGGCCGGCTGCTCAACGAGGAAGTTACCGAGGAGGACATCGCTCAGGTCGTCGCCTCGTGGACGGGCATCCCCGTGAGCCGCATGCTCGAGGGCGAGCGGCAAAAACTCATTCACATGGAAGAACGCCTGCAGCAGCGCGTCATCGGCCAGGAGGAAGCCATCACTGCTGTCGCCAACGCCGTCCGCCGTTCCCGCAGCGGATTGCAAGACCCGAACCGGCCCGTTGGTTCGTTCATTTTTCTCGGCCCAACCGGCGTCGGCAAAACCGAACTCGCCCGCGCGCTGGCGGAATTTCTTTTCGACGACGAGAACGCCATGACGCGCATTGACATGAGCGAGTACATGGAGAAACACAGCGTCGCGCGGCTGATTGGCGCTCCGCCCGGCTACGTGGGCTTCGAGGAAGGCGGCCAGTTGAGCGAGGCCGTGCGCCGCCGGCCGTATTGCGTGGTGCTGTTCGATGAAATCGAAAAGGCGCACCACGATGTCTTCAACGTGCTGTTGCAGGTGCTCGATGACGGCCGCCTCACCGACGGCCAGGGCCGCACGGTTGATTTCAAGAACACCATCATCATCATGACGAGCAACATAGGCTCGCCCATCATCCAGGAATATTACAATGCCGGCAAATTGTCCCCGAAGGACAACGTGGAAATGGAAAACCTCGTCCGCGTCGAATTGAAGGCGCATTTCCGGCCCGAGTTCCTGAACCGCGTGGACGACATCATCGTCTTCCATAATCTCAACGAGGAGCAGCTTTCGGCGATTGTCGAGGTGCAGTTGCAACGCCTGGAAAAACGGCTCGCGCTCCAGAATCTCCGCATCGAGTTGGACAAGTCGGCGAAAAAGCTTCTCGCGAAGGAAGGCTACGACCCGCAGTTTGGCGCGCGCCCCTTGAAGCGTACCATTCAAGAACTCCTGCTCGATCCGCTCGCCATGAAGTTGCTCGATGGCGGGTTGAAACCCGGCGACCACGTCAAGGTCCGAGCGCAGGACGGCGCGCTGGAGTTTCAGAAAAAGTAGTCCCAGAAGCCATCTCATAAATGGGAGCAGATGGCGCGGTGAGAGATTTTGGCTGCCCGCAAGGCGTGAGGAGGGAGCATCCCCGCAGGGGGCTGTGACCGACGAACAACGAAGCGGGCGGTCAAAAGATCCAGCGCTTGGAAGGATTTTTCTTTCTACTGGCCTGTCATGCTTTGCCTTCATCCTGATTCGATTAACGCCGCTGCGGGCATTTATGAGATGGCTTCTAAGGAAACAATCCCTTTACAAACCCGCGCGGGTGGGGCTAAGTTGAGTTTATCACGCGGTAAACGTTGATGCGCGCATAACGAAGGGAAAAGCCTATGAACATCACCGGCACTGTTGACGCGGTTCTCCACCAAAAGGCCGCCCAAATCTGGTCCGTCCCGCCCGAGGCCACGGTCTTCGACGCCATCAAGCTCATGGCGGACAAAAACATCGGCGCGTTGATGGTGATGAACGGACAACATCTTGTTGGCGTTTTTTCCGAGCGCGATTACACCCGCAAAATTGCGCTCAAGGGCAAATCCTCCAAGGACACCCCCGTCCGCGAAGTCGTCTCCACCCCGGTCATTTCCGTTCCGCCCGGTGCCACCGTCGAGGAATGCATGCGCACCATGACCGAACATCGCGTCCGCCATCTTCCCGTCCTAGACGGCGAAAAATTACTCGGCGTCGTCTCCATCGGCGACCTGGTGAACTGGACCATCTCCGCGCAACACGAAGCGCTCAATCAAATGGCCGATTACATCTCCGGCAAGTATCCGGGCTGACGCTTCGCGCGGCGTCTATTTAATCTCCAGTTCGTTCCGCACACTCCCGACTCCCGTCACACCCGCGGCAATTTTTTCCAACGCGCTCTTTTGGACCTCGCCCGGCACGTTCCCGCTCAAAGTAACCACGCCGTCCACGGCGGAAATCTTTATTCCCTGCACAAGGGCCGCGTTCGCTATGTCTGCTTGCACAATTGAAACCATCACCGCCCGCGCCAGTTTCACATCACCCGACAACGGCTCCGGATTGGTGACAACTGGCGTTGGATTTTCCGGAGTGACAGCGGGACTCGGCGGCGGCGCATTCAATTGCCTCCATGCCACCGGATCGAATCCCGGTTGCTTTCCGTAAGCTTCATATTCATCGGCGACCCAATCAGGGTCCGTCATCTTCACCCGCAGAAAATCGTCGGGGTCCACCAGCGCACCCACCTTGGAATCATCCACGTCCACCACGAAATTCTTCCGGTCGGGCGCGATGCTCACCGCCGAGAACGGCACGCCGTGCAAATTTTGATCCACTCCGTAAAATGAAACCACTGCAAACATGATCCGCTCCGTCGGCAAATCAAACACCAGGTCCGCCAGGTTGCCGATGTTCACATTCGCCCGGTTGTTGACATCCACTCCCATCAGCTCGCTGTATTTTCCCACCATGCCCGGCCCCGTCTTCTCGTCCCACGACAACGGCTGGCCGAACCGCCGGTACGCCTCCGCCACCGAGTTGGAAACCGCCGCCGCGTCCCAGCCCGAACGCAGAAAACGCGTCGAACCGATCAACGTCGTCAGGTTCGTGTTGATGACCGCCCGCGACGCCTCCGCCGCGACAAAAGATTTCGCCGGGACCGCGATGTAATAATTCGACGCGCCGTAAAGATGCTGCGGCCAGATCAGCGCGCAATAGACCCGCCCTGAATTCCAATCCACCACGAAATCCTCGATCCTCCCCAGCTTGTGGCCCGTCCGGTCCCACACTGGTGTCCCGATTAAATCCGATGCCCGCGTCAGGTAGCTCAGCCGCGCCGGCGGATAATTCGTCGCGAAATCCCACTGCGCACCGGCCGTCTCCGGCTGGGTCCCCTGCTCCGCCGCCACGCCCGGCAACACCGCCAACAACATGGCCGCGACTCCCGCCGCGAAACCAACCCATTGTCTCATCCGACTCATGATTCAATCGTTAAACATGCACAACCGCCATGCAAGCAGAACCCCCCGGGAAACCCCAGTTGTTACACGTTCGTAACAATGCACGGCTATCTCTCGCTTCGAATGTTATCATATTCCAAGCTCCCGTGCACCCCAAGGTCCCCTGCTCGGGGTCGCAGCCTCCTTGCTCCTCCCATTCCGCACTCCGCGCTCCGAACTCCGCACTCAAGCCCCCCTCCCCCCTTCCGATTAACCGTTATTATCCGTTATTAAGCGTTACAGGCAGTAACGGTCGTCTTTGTAGCGGCGGTCTGCGACCGCCGGCCGACACTGTTTGTGGCCGACTGGACCGGCCAAAATAATTTTTAAACCCGAAAGGCGTGAAAAGCCGTAAAAAGGCGGAACAGAATAATTTTTGTTCCGCCTTTTCCCGCATCAAGGACGGACAGGACGCCTGCCCGCTGGCGGTACGTTGCACCCCGACCCCGCGCGCTGGCACAGCCTCAGACCGATCACATTCTGTATTCACCATAATCGTTTTATTCTTAGTATCGCACAGGGGTTGGACAAGGAGTGTCCAAGTAAAAGATTTGCTAAATATTGTTGAGCCTCCTTGGGTAAGCCGTTCTCGAAGCGTCTTGGATTATGCCGGGGTGCCCGTCCGGGAAGACCGTAAGCAGTAATCGCATGGTGCTGACCGCTGGCCTGTTTGCGAGTTCGCTTCACATTCGGCTTGGACTGTAAATCCTTGGGGCGTATGCTTCCCAAGAATCGTGAATCATGGCTAAGCGGTCTCTCAAAACAGGAGATGGAGTCCAACTCCGCTCGGGAGGGCCCCACATGACTGTCGTTGGCCGCACCCGGAAGGGGCTTGAGTGTTGTTGGTTCGACGAAGACCAGAAGGAACGCCGATCAGTGTTTCCGTCTGCCGCGTTGGCACCAGAGCGGGTTGACGACCTGACTGACAGGGAACTTCTGAGGCGGATAGGAATTACTAAAAGGTACAGGCAGAAGCGGAACCTTCGGCAACCGCGTCGGGAAACCGCCAAGAATCGCAAAAAGGATGGCAAAGAATAAATCTCCAACTGTAGGGGAATCATTTGGGACATCGGAATCGTCGTACACAATCCTCCGAGAGTTGCTTCCCGCCCCGGCTTGGATCATTAGGAAGCATGAGCCGGATTTTCACATCGATTACCTGATAGAGCCGACCGAAGCCGGGGAACTCTCGGGAATTAATATCGGAATCCAACTGAAAGGGTGGGCACCCAAGAAACACAAGGTTGGGGCACCAGTATATCGACTCAAAACGAAGCACCTTTTGTATTACTTGGAGAAGTGCGAGTTTCCAGTCTTCCTGTTGTTAATCGACGTAACCCACCGCCTGGGCTATTGGGTATTCACTCAGCGTTTTGGAAGCAAGCTGAATCACGACCAACTCCGAAAGCAGAAGAAGTTCACAGTCCCATTCTCGCTCCAGGATACTCTTGCCGATATCCCTCGATTCACGAAGGCGGTGCTGGACGCGATGAAATTTATGCGTGACTTACGACCAAGCTCAATTGACGCGGCCGTATCGCACAAAAAAAGGGAACTAGAAGCCAAGGACCCTAGGGTGGAGGTGCAAATCGAGATGGTGAACGGTCGCCAAAACATAATCCTTAACGCGAAGCAGGAACTGGCGTTTACAGTCGGCTTTAACACGTCAGACCCGGCGACCCTCGACAGCGTCAAAGATTTCTTCGAAAAGGGCACTGACTTGGAAATTACACGGGGTGAAATCGAATTCAATGGGTCGCCGCTGTTCGAAGAGTTGCAGATGCCAAAAAACGAGAGACTTCGAATTCAGTACAGGCGAGAAACCGATGGCCACGCCCTTTTTTCCTGGGGCGAGAACGATCCAGAATCCTACGTTTACATCCCGGGCAAATGCCGGATCGGGGAGAAGTTTTTGACGTTCGAAGGTAGCCTTCCCAATTCTCCTTTCAAGATGACGACCAGCCTTCCATGGACGATTGCGCATACACCGGAGGCTTTTTCGATGAATCTCGAATTTCACCCACAACTTTGGCAGAATCAGCGTTTAGTAGCGCTTCCACACTTTGAGAGCACTCACCGCTATCTCAAAGCGATAGCGAATGGGAAAGAAGTCATCTTGCGGCTCTATTCCCAAGGAAATCTGCTCGGCAAATCGAGAGTAACCGAAGTTGATCATCAGAAGTTCCACGGGGTCCTGGCCCTTCTGGAAACAGTGCGCAAGGCTCGTGTGTTGGCCAGGCGCTTTCAAGTCGATCCGGTGCTGCCCTCACTGAAGGGAATCTCGGAAGAGGAGCTGATGGTGATCGAAGAGTTGTACGCGGCCCTATATTCAAAGGAGTACCGGAGGCATGTCTCTGGCCTTAAACTTTCATTTCCAGCACGCAAACCCCACGCTGAATGGGATCCTGACAGATCCCAGCTTGCGACCTTTACACAGGAGATTCACGGGTTTAAGATATTTGGGCTGGACGTTATGGTCAGGTCAATATTGCCGGGTCTGATTCTGGCTGAGGTAACGCAATTGAAACTGACTCAAATGACCCCTGGGGAGGAATCCGGGATGTTCAATTTCGAATTTCAGTCAACTGAAGGATCAGAGCGCGTAGTCCGGTATGGAGGCCCGTTTCGGGCAGCGAAAACCTCTCATTTAAGCTCAGCGTGTTCAGGTCACAGCTGTTGATAAAAGGTTTCCCCAGAGCAGTTGTCAATCCTATCCGCGTTCCGCAATCCGCAATCACAAAGCCTCTCACAACTTCAACCCCTCATCGGTCACCGCGCCCAGACTCGCGCTCGTCACATGCGCCGCGTATTTCGCCAGCACGCCGCGCGTGTATCGGGGGGCGGGCTTTTTCCAGGCCTTGCGACGCTTCTTCATTTCCGCGCTCGGAATGTCCAGCGTCAATTGCCGTTTCTCCGCGTCAATGATGATGCGGTCGCCGTTCCGGATGAGCGCAATCGCGCCGCCCACATAAGCCTCGGGCGTCACGTGCCCCACCACAAAACCGTGGCTGCCGCCGCTGAACCGTCCATCCGTGATGAGCGCGACGTCCTTGCCCAGGCCCTTGCCCATGATCGCGCTCGTCGGCGACAGCATCTCGCGCATGCCCGGCCCGCCCTTCGGCCCTTCGCTGCGGATGACAATCACATGCCCCTTCTTCACTGTGCCGTTGAGGATGGCCTGGAGCGCCTTTTCCTCGGACTCAAACACCAGCGCGCGGCCTTCAAATCGCATTCCTTCCTTGCCCGTGATTTTTGCCACGGCCCCTTCAGCAGCAAGATTACCGTACAAAATCACCAGATGGCTGTCCTTCTTGATGGGATCGCTCATCGGCCGGATGATGGTCTGCCCTGTCGGATAAGGCTGAACACCTTCCAGGTCCTCGCGCATGGTCCGTCCGGTCACCGTGCGGCAATCGCCATGCAATAATCCCGCGTCCAGCAGCGTCTTCATCAGTGGCCGGATGCCGCCAATCGCCACGAGTTCGGACATCAAATGTTTGCCGCTCGGTTTCAAGTCCGCCAGCACCGGCACGCGTTTGCCAATCTTCGTGAAATCATCCAGTCCCAGCTTCACGCGCGCCGCGTTTGCCATCGCCAGCAGATGCAGCACCGCGTTCGTGGAACCGCCCAGCGCGATGACCACCGTGGTCGCGTTCTCAAATGCTTTCCGCGTCATGATGTCCAGCGGCCGGATGCCCAGCCGCAGCAGGTTCACCACCGCCGCGCCCGCCTTCAAACTGTCCTTCATCTTCGCCGGCGAAATCGCCGCCTGCGCCGAACTGTTCGGCAGGCTCATCCCCAGCGCCTCAATCGCGCTCGCCATTGTGTTCGCCGTGTACATCCCGCCGCACGACCCCGGCCCCGGGATGGCACACGACTCAATTGCCAGCAATTCCGCGTCGTCAATTTTCTGGTTCGCGTGCGCGCCCACCGCCTCGAACACCGAGACAATGTCCAGCTTGCGCGTGTCGCCCGTGATGCAGCCCGGCAAAATCGTGCCGCCATACACGAACACCGCCGGCCGGTTCAACCGCGCCAGCGCGATCATCGCCCCCGGCATGTTTTTGTCGCATCCGCCGATGGCCACCAGCCCGTCCATCCCCTCGCACCCCGCCACTGTTTCAATCGAATCCGCAATCACCTCGCGCGACACCAACGAATACTTCATGCCCTCGGACCCCATCGAAATCCCGTCCGACACGCTGATGGTGTTGAACACGATGGCCTTCCCGCCCGCCTCGTTTGCGCCCTTCTCGGCTTCGAGCGCCAGCTTGTCAATGTGCATGTTGCACGGCGTCACCATGCTCCAGGTCGAGGCAATGCCAACGATCGGCTTCGTAAAATCCTCCGGCTTGAAACCGACGGGATAAAGCATGGCGCGGCTCGGCGCGCGTTCGGGGCCGTCGAGCACGAGGCTGGAATGCTGGCGCATCGCTTTTGCGGGGTCTGATGGCTTCTTTTTCATCATGCCCTAATCATACACCATGAACCCCTTGCTCTGACAAGTCCCGGCATTCTCTCCCCAAATCAATTTGTCTCCGCCGGCCTTCGAAACATCCCCGCCACATTCGCTAAAAACCCCACCACCCCCAGCACCACAAACCATTTCCACGCCGCCAGCAGTCTCAATGTCCAAAACGACCATCGCCCCATTTCCCGCGGTTCCTTGAAGGCAAACCATTTTGTGCCACTGTCATCCCGTGCCATCACCTTGAATTCTCCCGCCGGCGCCTTCACGTACACATTCACCCATTCCCCGCCCGGCGGTGTGCTTGGCCGGACTTCCGTCACCCTGCCGCCGTTCAACTCCACCATTTGCAGCGACAGCCCGTCCATGCCCAAATCCCCCGCCACGGAAATTTCCAGGTACGGCAGCGCGCTGCGTTTCACCGGCTGGCTCTCAAACGTCCCCTGTGCCGCCGATTGTTGCGCCGAATACGATCCCCAGCTCGTTTCAGTGGGCGGGTCCGCCGTCTCCAGACGCCAGCCATTGCGGACGAATGCGTTGCTTGTGATTTGCGCGGGCGTAACCTGCAACGGCTCGCGCACGCTGGCGGGCAGGATGCTGCGCAACTCCGGGTTGGCCATCAGCCACGCGGCCAGGGGCGAAATCCGCTTGTCCGCCGGTTGCGCCAGGAAAACGCGCGGATCGCCGGTGAGCACCCACGCGCGCGAGGCCTTCGTTTGCGCGGCCCGTTCTTCCGACACATCGGGAATCCCCTCCGTCCAGGCGTTGTGCGTCAACCAGCCCAGGCCGCCCAGACAACCCAGCGTCCAGCACGCGAGCGCCGTGAAAACCAACGGGCCGTTCCGAAATCGCGGGCGATAATCTTTCAGCAGCACCCATGCAGCCAGCGCGCCGCTGACGCTGATGAAACTCAACGAATCCATGTAGCGCGAGACCGGTCCGACGCCCCCGTTCCCGCGCGCATACGCCCCGGCCAGGCCCTGCGAGCATGCCCAGATGCCCATGCCGAAAATCAGCAGCTCGCGCGGCTTGAAAGGTTCCGGCGAACGCAGGCACATCCACAGGAGCAACAGCAGCGGAAAAAGATTGAGCGGCGCGTACCACGGCAGGATCACCCACGGCCACGCCAGGCTCTTGCCCAGCGCCATCAGCAATTCGCCCGCCGAATGCACCTTGTCCACTTCATCCGTGCCGATGCTGTACTTCAGCAGCAATCCCAGCAGAATAATGGCAATGCAAAATCCCCACGTCGGCACATGCCGCCGCCAGTCCCGCTGCTTGAACGCCTTGAGCATGGTGAGCGCAATCACCGTCGTCGCCGCCAGAAATCCTGTCGCGACCGTAAACAACGCCGCCAGCGCGGTCACCATGCCCAGCCACCAACGCGCCGACCACGGTTCGTTCAGCCCCAGCAGCCAGATGCTGAGCCAGGAAAAAATCAGGAGAAAATAGAACTGGCTTTGATATCCCCACAGCGTGTTTTCCCACGCAAACGGCAGCGCCAGCGCCAGGACCAGCGCCGGCCAGAGCAGCAGCCAGCTTCGTTTTCCCATCAGCGACGCCATCACCCAGCCGAAACCCGCCACCCCGGCGCAATGAATCATCGCGTTGCACGTCGTCTCCAGAAGATTGTCCCACTGGCCGTTCAAGCTGAGCAGAATCATGTCAACGATGCGCGTAAATACGATCCAATGTTCGTTGTGCGGCGTGCATAGCATGGTCAGGGAAAATTTCCCCGATACATAAGGGATGAACATGTCCACGGCCTCCCCCGGCCATTGGTCATGGTATGGAAGTGAAAATCCCTGCGAAAGAATCAAGCCAAGTTTTGCCCCCAACCCCGCCAGGAACAGGCTCGCCGCCCATGTAAAATGGCTCCCGAAATTCCACCATCGGCAGGCCGCCCGCCCGGGTGCGTTCATCGCGCGCCCCCGACGGAGACACCGCTTGAGTTGCTCGAAAATGGCATCCGCGACCAACCATATTCACCACCCTCCACCCGGTAAAGATTTTTGTCGGAATGCAATCGTTCTGCCGCTAGTCCAGCGCCCGCCACAAATACCACGCCGCAAACGATCGGTACGGCCGCCACCGTTCCCCGTGCTCCAGCAAATCCTTCGGCGCCGGCAAATTTTTCAGTTCATAAATGAGCGCGAATCCCTTGCGAACGCCAAAATCCGTCGCCGGC
>DATMLG010000030.1:0-7650 GCA_035570675.1 Verrucomicrobiia bacterium
GAGGCGGGGACGGGGGTGAAAGCGCTGGAAGTATGGCGGCAGCACAAGGACAAGATTGATCTGCTGTTGACGGACATTGTGATGCCGGACGGAATGACAGGCAGGGACCTGGCGGAAAAAGTGCAGACGGAGAAGGCGTCGCTCAAGGTGATATACACGAGCGGCTACAGTTCGGACATTGTCGGCCGGGATTTTGTGCTGCGGGAGGGGCTGAATTATTTGCAGAAGCCGTTTGTGCCGCAAAAGCTGGCGCGCGCGGTGCGGAAATGTTTGGATGGAAAATGAGGTTGGCACCCAAAAACGGGTGGAACTTTGAAGGTTTTAAAGGGGCCGAAATGTGCTGGACAGCCGTCTGGTTTCCTGATTAGCTCCATGTTAGCGGTGAAGAAGCATTGGCGCGGTACAGGGCAGGACTCATGGCGCAATTGATCGTCAAATCAACGGAGCGTGGGGCGAAAATCATTGAGCTCAAACCGGGGTTGACCCGTTTTGGACGAAGTGAGACGAACGATTATCCCTTCGACGATCCGGGCATTTCCGATGTGCATTGCGAGGTGATTGTGGACCACGACCTGGTGTTCGTGCGGGACCTGGGCTCTACGAACGGGACTTTTGTTGATCACCGGATGGTGACGGAGTCGGCGCTGTATGCGGGGCAGACGCTGCAGATTGGGCCGCTGGAAATGGTATTGGAGGCGTCGGAATTAAATTTATCTGTGCCGTCGCTGCCGAAGCCGGACAATCCGTTCGATATTGTCATCGAACAGCTCGACGACGGTTATGCGGCCTGCATAAGCCACAACCAGAGGCACGCGGTCTGGGACTGTCCGCATTGCAGCCGGGTTTTCTGCGACGAATGCGTGAAGCGGTTGCGGCGCGTGGGAGGCAAGATGCTGCGGTTGTGTCCGAGATGCAGCACTCCCTGCGTGCTCAGCGCGTGGAGCGAAAAAGTGAAGGGCAAGAAGCGGTCACTTATCGGTGTGCTGGCGGACAAGGTAAAAAACACTTTCAAACGAACGACGCAGATGTTTGCGAAGACCGCAGCAGAGCCGGAGCCGAAGAAGCGTTCGCGCAAGCGCTGATTTAAACAAACCACAATCCGGGAGAAATAAAACACCATGGAAATTCAACGATCCGCCGAAGCCGTGTGGCGCGGCGATTTAAAAAGCGGGCAGGGGACGACGTCCACCGAGACGGGGGCGTTGCGCGAGATTCCCTATTCCTTCAAGACGCGCTTTGAGAACGACCGGCAGGGCACCAACCCGGAGGAATTGATTGCCGCGGCCCATGCCTCCTGTTTCAGCATGGCATTCGCCAACATGCTGAGCGGCGACGGGCACGCGCCCAAGGAGATAAAGACGCGGGCGCTGTTGACGATGAAGAAGGTGGAGGGCGGTTTCAAGCTGGCGCGGATGCATCTGGAGACCACGGGCCGGGTGGATGGGCTGGACGAGGCGGCGTTTCAAGCGACCGCGGAAAAGGCGAAAAACGGATGTCCGGTCTCGCAACTGCTGAAACCGGGGCTGGAGGAAATGACACTCAAGGCGACGTTGTTGAAATAGACAACGGGGTTTTCTTTTGGCGCAAGGAGAGTTTCAGCAGACTTCGGGATGCTAACGCAAAGGTATGAAGAGATTTTGGCCATACTGGCTTTTCCCGACGTTGCATTTTGCTGTGGTCGCAACCGCCGCGTTCGCTGTGCATTACGCCAACGGTATCAATATAAAAGATTTCTCAGGAGATTTTGGATTTTGGATGGATGTTGGCAACTTGGGCATCAGTATATTTCAGTTCACTCGCTGGATCGTTCCAATCGTTCTGTTCTTTGCCTTCCTTCGAGCAAAAGAAAAAAAAGTCGAGGGAATATCCTTCGTTACAGTGGCGACCGGTATATTGATTTTTACCTGGCCTTTTTACTCCGGGCTAATTGACTTCTGGCAACGGAATTGGATTTCCGAATAGTCTTGATTGCAAATTAGGACATTAACAGATGTCGGATTCAGCGGCGGACACGGGCGACGAGGAACAGTTCGTCGCCGAAGCGCTTGGCGGACACAGTTTTCAACTGCGCGGCCCTGGCAAGCGTGGGGAATCCTTGGCCGTCGGCGAAGGTCGGGGCGTGGCTTCCGCCGAAGATGACCGGGCAGAGGGTGAGGTGAACTTCATCAACGAGGCCGGCCTCGAAGAGCGCGGCATTGATTTCGCCGCCGCCTTCGCAGAGGAGACGCTTGACCTTCCATTTACGGCGCAGCCAGCGGAGTGCGGAGGAAAAATTAATCTTGGTTTTGCCGCAGATTTTTACTTCGTCGGCGAGCGCACGCAATTGTCGCAGCTTGGCGTGGGACGCGCGGGCGGTGGTGAGGATGATGATGGGGGAGAAGCGGTGCTTGAAGATTTCGGCCTGCGGGTCAAGGGAGCCGGAGCCGCTGACGACGACGCGGAGGTTGAATTCGGAGAGGCCGGCGCGGAGGCGTTGACGGCGGTATTTGGCGCCGCCGGGCCCGAGTTTGACGGCGGAAAGGTCCACGGTGCGCGCACCGGACATGACGGCGTCCGCGGTGGCGCGGAGTTCAAGTAGATGGCGCTGGTCGCGGGCGCTGCCAAAGGGGATGAAGTGGCGGCTGGCGGGGGCAAGCTTGCCGTCCGCCGTGGTGGCGGCGTTCATAAAGACAAAGGGCAGGGCGCCGGCGCCGGCGCGGGTGCGTTTCACGGAGGGTATCATGCCGGAGGACACGGCGCGGGGCAACCACGGGGCGGCCGGATTGCGCTTGACATTTCAAACGGATGTTTGAAATTGGCGTTTGAAGCATGGGATTCAGCCTGGCGACAACGGAAGACACGGGACAGATGGCGACGCGGCAGCATTTGCTGGAGGCGGCGGGACAGGTGTTTGCGGAAGTGGGGTTCCGGGCGGCGACGGTGCGGGAGATTTGCGAGCGGGCGGGGGCAAACATCGCGGCGGTGAATTATCATTTCGGGGACAAGGAGCAGTTGTACCGGGCGGTGCTGCAGGAGACATACCAGGCGGCGATCAAGAAATATCCGGCGGATTACGGGCTGCGGGCGAACGCGACGGCGGAGGAGCGGTTGCGGGCGTTCGTGCATTCGCTGTTGCTGCGGATTTTTTCGGAGGGGCCCTCGGCGCGGCACGGGAAGTTGATGGCGCGGGAGATGATGGAGCCGACGGGCGCGCTGGACGCGATTGTGCGGGAGGACATCCGGCCGATGTCGGCGCTGCTGGTGTCGATTGTGAGCGAGCTGCTGGGGGCGGAGGCGGATGACGCGACGAAGCGGCTGTGCGCGAACAGCGTGGTGAGCCAGGCGTTGTTTTATCATCATTGCCGGCCGGTGGTGGTGCGGATTCATCCGGATTTAAAATTTGACCGGGCGGGGATTGAACGGCTCACGGAGCATATCACGCGTTTTTCCCTGGCGGCGATCACGAACCTTGCGACGAAGCCGCGGACCGGGCGCGCCGCGAAGAAGTGATGCGCGGCCAAAGCGAATTGCGAATTGCGCCGGGCCGGTTCCGATCTTAACATGGGGCCAGTTCCGGCACATCTACAGACTGGCAAAGTAATTTGACATGAAGACTGGCATATTGAGATGGGTCCGGCTGTTTTTCTTTTTGGGGCTGGCCGCGGCGCGGGCCGGGGCGCAGGAGACCGGCTCGAATGCGCCGGTGTGGCTGACGCACCCGCTCACGATGACGGATGCGTTGAATCTGGCGTTGCAGCAAAACGGATCTGTGCTGCGCGGCAAGAGCGATCTGGAGGCGCAATACGGCCTGGTGGTGCAGACGCAGGCGGTGGCGATTCCAAAGCTGCAGGCGACGGGCGATTACCAGACCACCACAGAGACGGAGGCGTATCCGTTTCCCAATCCGCCGCCGGCGCAGGGTCAGACATGGAATGCAAGCATTCAGGTGGTGCAGGCAATCTACCAGGGCGGGCAGATCCGCGCGGCATTGCGGTCGGCTAAATATACGAAGGAGCAGGCGCTGTTGAATTACCAGACGGTGATTGCGGATGCACTGTTGCAGGCGCGGATTGCGTATTACGACGTGCTGTCGGCGGCGGAGCAGATCCTGGTGGAGGAGGCGTCGGTGAAATTGTTGACGCAGCAACTGGACGACCAGACGCGGCGTTACGACGCGGGGACGGTGCCACGCTTCAATGTGTTGCAAGCGGAGGTGGAGCTGGCAAACGAGCGGCCGAAGCTGATTCAGGCGAGCAATACGTTTCGGGTGGCGAAGAACAACTTGGTGAACCAACTGGGCGAACACATTCCCACGGGCGTGCAGGAGGATGTGCCGCTGGAGCTGGCGGACAAACTGGATGCCGATGAGTATTCGATAGAGCTGACGCCGGCGATTGACCAGGCCTTGAGGGGGCGGACGGAACTGCTGGCATTGCGCAAGCAGGAATTGGTCGAGAAGGAGGCGGTGAACACGGCGGAGGGATACTACAAGCCGACGATTTCACTCTCTGGCGGATACGGCGCGCGCAATACGGCGTTTGACAATGATTTGTCGCACGACGTGAAAGGGTGGACGGGCGGGGCACAAGCGTCATGGAGCCTTTTTGACGGAATGCTGACGGTCGGCAAGGTCGAGCAAGCCAAGGCGCTTTATGAAGGCGCGAAGGTGGACGTGGAGAACGAGGCGCGGAGCATCGAGCTGGAGGTGCGGACGGATTATTCGGATTTCATCGAGGCGCGGGAGGTGCTGGAATCCCAGAAGAAAGTGCAGGAGGAAGCGGAGGAATCGTTGCGGCTGGCGATTGCGCGGAGCGATGCGGGAACAGGGACTCAATTGGACGTGCTTTCGGCGCAAACCTCGCTGACACAGGCACGATCGACGCAGGTGCGGGCGCTGCATGATTATGACGTGGCGCGGGCGCGGCTGGAACGGGCGGTCGGCATCAATGTCACGCAAACAACGGGGAAGTGAGGAGCATGGAAAAAAAGACGCTTACACTTGGCCATTCACCGGACCCGGACGATGCCTTCATGTTTTACGGCCTGGCCAAGGAACTCATCCCGGCGGCCGGCTACAAGTTCGAGCACATCTTGCAGGACATCCAGACCTTGAACGAGCGCGCGCGGCGCGGGGAACTGGACATCACCGCCATCAGCATTCATGCCTACGCGTACGTCAGCGACCAATATGCGTTGCTGCCAAGCGGCGCGAGCATGGGCGACGGTTATGGTCCGATGCTGGTGGCCGGGCAAAAGTTCTCGCGGGAAGAAATTGCCGGGAAGCGGATTGCGGTGCCGGGGACTATGACGAGCGCGTTTCTGGCCTTGCAGCTTTGGACGGGCAAGCCGGCGGCGCAACTGAATTATGTGGTGGTGCCGTTCGACCAGATTTTTCAGGCGGTGCGAAGCGGCAAGGCGGAAGTCGGGCTGATCATTCATGAGGGTCAGTTGACGTATCGGAACGAGGGATTGGTGGTGTGCGAGGACCTGGGCGCGTGGTGGGGGCGGGAGAACGACGGGTTGCCGCTGCCGCTGGGCGGGAATGTGATTCACAAACGGTTTGAACCGGAGGTGCGCAGGACGATTTCGGACATCCTGACGGCGAGCATCCAATACAGCCTGGATCATCGCCCGGAGGCGGTGCAGCACGCGTTGCAGTATGCGCGGGACATGGGCCGCGATCTGGCGGACAAGTTTGTGGGCATGTACGTGAATCATTGGACGCTGGATTACGGGGAGCGGGGGCGGGAGGCGATCCGGCGTTTCCTGGGGCGTGGATTTGAGCGGGGACTGCTGGCGCACCGGCAGGAACTGGAGTTCGTGGTGTAAGCTGTTTGCAGCCTGGGAGTGTCAAAAAGCGGGTGGAATAGTCCTTTACAGTCCCGTGATTTGAATCTAATATTGCCGCTTCACTTTACGAAAAGTTGAGAAAAAGCGGATTGGAAATATGGAAGCTAAAACGGAAGTAAAAACGAAAGTTATCGGCGATTTCAAGCTGCACGAGCGCGACACAGGGTCGGCGGACGTGCAGATCGCGTTATTGACGCAGCGGATCAATCATTTGTCTGAGCACCTGCAGCAGAACGAGAAGGACCACAGCTCGCGGCGCGGATTGCTGGTGATGGTGAATCAACGGCGCCGGCTGCTGGATTATTTGCACAACACCGATGTGAGCCGCTACACCGCCGTTACCAAGAAGCTCAAGCTGCGCAAGTAGGCTTCGTGAGTGCGGACGCTTCATTTATTTCGATTTTCATTTTGACCGGGCCGGCCTGCGCAACCGTTCCGGTTTTCACACCCTAACAAACCCGCGCATGAACCATTCCGTTGTCCCTGGGTGATTTCATTCAGTCCCGATTGATTCGGGATTCACTGAAGTTTCCCGGCGCACGGAGAGAAAGAAAAGTATGCCAGAGAAAATAACCGCCCAATTGGGCGACAAGCAGATCCACATAGAAACCGGCAAGCTGGCCAAGCAGGCCGACGGCGCCGTGACGGTGCAACTCGGTGAAACCATCGTGCTGGTGGCCGCGGTCGCGGCGACCAAGGCCAAACCCGGTCAGGAATTTTTTCCGCTGACGGTTGACTACCGCGAAAAAGCGGCGGCCGCGGGCAAGTTCCCCGGCGGCTACTTCAAGCGCGAAGGACGCCCGACGGAAAAGGAAATCCTCACGTGCCGCCTGACGGACCGGCCCATCCGGCCCTTGTTCCCCAAGGGTTGGTACAATGAAGTGCAGGTGCAGACGGTGGTCCTGAGCGCCGACGGCGAAAACGACCCGGACATTTTGAGCATCATCGGCGCCTCGGCGGCGTTGACCGTGAGCGACATTCCCTGGGCGGGGCCGCTGGGCGCGGTGCGCGTGGGCCGCGTGGACGGCAAGTTCATCGCCAATCCGACGCATGTCGAGATGGCCGCGAGCGACTTGGACCTGGTCTATGTGGGCAACTCCCACGACATCGTGATGTATGAAGGCGCGGCCAAGGAAATCACCGAGGCGGACTTCAACGCGGCGTTGAAATTCGGCCACGAATGCTGCCAGCCGTTGATTGAGGCGCAGAAGAAGCTGGCGGCGGCCGCCGGCAAGACCAAGCGGCAGATCACGGTGAACATTGTTCCCGATGAGATTTTGAACGATGCCAAATCGCTGGCGGGCGACCGGATTGTTCCGGCGCTGCTCACGCCCGGCAAGCTGGCGCGCGAAGGCGCGGTCAACGCGATTTTTGCCGAAGTTGGCAAGAAGCTCGTGGAAAAATTTGGCGCGGAAAAAGTGACGGACTTCGTCCTGAAGGACGCGTCCTATTACATCCAGAAGGAAAATGTCCGCACGCTGATCCTGGACCAGGGCAAGCGGCTGGACGGACGCGGCATGGAAGCGGTGCGGCCGATTTCGAGCGAGGTAGGGATTCTGCCCCGCGCGCACGGTTCGGCGATTTTTGCCCGCGGCGAAACCCAGGCGGTGACGCTGGCCACGCTCGGCACGGGCGAGGACGCGCAGGAATTTGATTCCTACACCGGCGGCAAGAACGAAAAGAAATTCATTTTGCATTACAACTTTCCGAATTTTTCCGTGGGCGAAACCGGACGCATCAGCGGCCCCGGCCGCCGCGAGATCGGGCACGGCGCACTGGCAGAACGCTCGCTGGAACCCATGATTCCGACGGAGTATCCTT
>DATMLG010000031.1:0-20364 GCA_035570675.1 Verrucomicrobiia bacterium
CTGGCCGTTGACCCACAGGAGCACGCCGTCGTCGGTGGTCGTGGTGAAAGTGTAGGTTCCACTGAATTGTGGCTGCACCGTGCCGGTCCATTGCACGACATAGACATCCGGCCCGATGTTGGTGGCCGGCGGAGTGGTGCTCCAGTTGAAGTTGACGGTGGGATCAACGCGGGTCAGCGTGGGTGGCGTGTTGAATCCGGATGCGAGAAAGGCCGAACTGCTGGTATTGGCCCAGTAATTTCCCAACAAACCGGTACCGGTGCCGATGGCCGAACTGTTGAGGAAACTGGCGCTGGCCACGGCGCTGTTAACCGCTCCAGCCTGAGCGGCGATGGCTTGAACTATGGCAGTGTTCGTCAAAACAAAGGGACCGGCATAGACCGGCGAGTTGGTGGTCGGCACCGTTCCATCAAGGGTGTAATAAATGGTGGAGTTGGGCGTTGCCTCGGAGAGGGTCACTGCCACTGAATTGGTGAACAGGCCGCCGGCGGGCGCAATAAGGGGCGTGGCCAGGAAGAGGCTGTTGCCGAAGATCGAAAGGGCATATTCCGCGCCCACGAACACCTTGCCGTTGACCACGGTTGGCGTGGTCATTTTGATCGCTCCGCCGGGATTATCGCGGGCCAGATTCTGGCTGCTGTTATATAGTTCCAGAGCCAGGTTGGTGGCGTTGTAGGCGTGCAAAATGGCCGGGCCGCTGCTGCCCGATGCGTCTGATTGGAGGGTCCAGACAATGCCATTGTTGGTGCCATTGGCCGAAATCGAGGGCGTGCCGCCCAGGGCGCTGAAGCTGGTCGTGGCCTGAGAGGTGGGCGTGCCGGTAATCACACCGTTGGTGATTCGGAACGCCTTCATCACGTCGCCGGAACCTTGATAATAAATCTGATTATTGAAATAGGCGGGTGTGCTCCAGGCGCCACCGATGGCCCCGGGCACTTCCTGCACGTCGTGGTCGTTGGCCGAATTGAAACCTCCCATGTTGGTACAATCCACCAGGCGGATAGTTCCATCTTTGCCGGCCCCCACCAGAAGAATTTGAGAATGTCCCGCACTCCCCGCCGAAGCCGGCAACAGGATCGTTCCGCCCGATCCCAGGTCCGTGTCGTTTACAGCCAGGGCGGACTGGTTGTAGGGGGTGAAATAATCCGTCACCTTCAGACCGTTGGTGGTCGAAAGCCGGATGAAGCTGTCGGCATAGTCCCCGCCGTTGGTATTGGCGCTAAAACTGCCGTTGCCCGTGGCAAAATAAAGATTGTTGCTGGCGTCAACGCAGAGGCCGTTTCCCCCCATCCACAAGGCGCCTTCGCCGGCGTTGGCGCCAAAGGCCGCAACAGTCGCGTTTGGCGTGGTGTTAAACACATAGTTGGAGGATTGCGCGAGGTTGGTCGCATTAAACCCGATAACCCAGCCGTGGTAGGGGTCCGTATCCGCAAAACTGCCGTACGCGGCATACAACATTCCGTTTGCCAGCGTCATCCCCGGGCGTTGATTCTCCTGGATGGCGCTAAAGGTCACCACCCCGTTGACGCTGCCGACACCCTTTCCGGGAACCGAATTGCTCACAACGACCGGGCTGTAGGATCGTTCGGTGCCGTTCGTGATGTTCAGGGCGTGGATGCGGTGGTAATAATTCGTCGTCGCTCCCACTTCACGGGTATGGACATCCACATAAAGTGTTCCAGAAGCGGGGTCAATGACCGGCGTGCCGGTGATTCCCACGACCGGAACGATGTCGCCGTAATAGCTCCCCTGGTACCGCGTTCCAAATTCGCCGTTATAGCTTGAGACCGCGATGCCCAGATTGGTTTGCCAGAGCAGTCCTCCGTTGGTTCCCGCATTGCTGTCCGCATCGAAGGCATACACGGTGTCATTCTCGGTCGCGACCAGGACCGCGTTATGCGTGCCTTGTCCGGGAATGACCAGGCCGGAAACGTACAAGGGCTGGGCGTAAATATAACCATCCGTGGGATAGGTGATCAACCGTCCAAACGTGGAGACGTTCACATTGGCCGGGGTCAGGAGCACTTCGTTGGTATTGGCGCCGTCACGGGTGTTGTCATTGTGATAAGTCAGGACATTGAGAGCGGAAGGGTTGGGCGGAGGAAGAACCGTCAAGATCGCAGGCGAGCCGTTGGTGACACCAAGCGAGTTGGAGGCGACCAGGGTGTAACTCCCCGCCGCGGCCGCCTGCAAGGAGGCCAGCGTCAGGCTGCTGGCGTTGGCGTTGATAATATTTGAACCATTGTGCTGCCATTGGAATTGAATCGGCAGGGTGCCGTTCACCGTTGCCGCAAAGGTCACCAAACCGCCCACGTAGTTGGTGGCTGAAGCCGGCGCGGGTTGCGTGACAAAAATCGGCGCGCTGGCCGGGTTGACCGTCACCGTGAGGGCCGGACTGGTGTTCGTGCCGGAAGTATTGCCAACGATGACGCCATAATTTCCCGAATTGGTCACCATCGCGTTCGTCAAGACCAGCGTGGCCGCCGTGCCCCAGGAAATATTGGTCCCGTTTTTTTGCCACTGATATTGATAAGGAGGCGTTCCGGCCACCAATACGCTCAGGGTCACCGTCGTTCCCGCATAGACCGTGTTGGAAGGCGAGGCGGTCGGAAGCAACGGATAGGTGGACAACGAAGCCGACCAGTTCCCGGCTTGATAAACGGCGATGTCCGCCGGCGTCAGTGCGGTATTGGCAATCAGCAAATCCTCCATCCAGCCCTTGAAATTCACGTCCGCCGTCGTCTTGCCCACGATGAAATTCGCACTTTGAATGTTAGGGCCGGCCGGGGTCCGTGTCCCCACACCAACCCCGTCCACATACATCGTTTGCGTGGTGCCATCCCATGTTACGACAATCGCATGCCAGTTGCCGTCCATCGGATTGGCGGCCAGGCCGCTTACGATAAAATCATCCGAATACCAATAGTCAACCAGACTGTTGGGACCATTCAAGCGGAGGTCATTGGCCTCGCCGGTGGTGTTGGCGCCCCAGCCGAAAAAGCCGCCGTTGTTTGGGCAACCCGTGTCAACCTTCTCCCACACCGCCATGGTATAGGGATTGGCACCGATGGGCACATTAAGCGGAAACGCGCCCGAGAGCGTGCTCATGGTGCTGTTCCCATCCACATATAACGCTCCTCCAAACTTGCCGGCGCTGCTGTAAGTCGGCGAGCCGCTGGCCGTTGTCAGGTTGTTGCCCAGGCCGCTGCTGTCGATACCTAAATTGGTGGGGTTGTTAAATTGCCAATAGCCCACGGTTACGCTCCCGGCACTGGACGAAGAAACAGTGATCGAAGCGCTGGTCCCGATCTTGCCGCCGACCATGGCGCTGACCGTGGCGTTACCGCTGCTGCCTGCCGTGATCAAGCCGGCGTTGTTCACCGTGAGAACATTTGTGTTGCTGCTGCTCCAGTTGGTGGCGGCGCCGGTCACCGGCACATTGGTGGCCTGCAAAAAGTTTGCGCTGACGGTCGCCTGTTGGGCATTGCCGCCGGCCATGGTCGTGCTGCCAACCGCAACGTTGACCGAAACCGGCGACAGGTTTGTCACGAGGACATTCGGGCCGGCGGAAGTGCTGACAGCAAGATACAAGGGTGAGACAGCGCCATTCCATATGCGCAGCTCATCGAGGCTGCCGGCAAACATGGGGTCGCCGCCAAATTCATCGCGCCCGAACCAGTCATTGAACGTGTTTCCATAGGTGGACGGCGCATGGTCAGCCGGGACATTGGCAACCCCCTGTTGAACCCCGTTGAGATACAGCGCGGCCGTTGCGCTCGGGGCGTCGTAGGTTACGACAACGTATTCCTCCACATTCAATGGCAGGGGGGTCTGTGCCGGCCCTGTCACATCAATCTCGCTGACGTTATTGTTGAACGCAGCTCTTAAATCATTCCCCCCGCTGTGCGGGATCAGCGAGATGTAGGACGTGCCGCTGGTCGGGGGTTGCCCCGGGCCCGCGGCGCTGTCGCCAAAACACCACGCTTCCGCCCATACTCCTCCCGCATTGTCCGTCAACCAGCATTCAATCGTTATCGAGGTGTCGTTGGAAACGATGCCATTGGGCAGAGATGCATAACCTTGAGGACTGGCGGACGTGCCCCCACCCGGCAGGGTAAGGGTGTGGTTTGTAATGAAGGCGTTGCCAATCAGCGTCCCGGCGGCGCCTCCAACGGAATCCGAAGCATCACTGGTGAAGCTGTACCGATGCTGAAGGGTTTGTGCCGGCAGCAACTGCGGCAAATCGAGAAAAATCAGGGTCAAGGCGATCAGACGAAGTGGCAGGGCACGAATCAATCCATGTCGCAAGATGCTGGTTTTCATAACGGCTTGCGCTCGGATGTTCTGGTTCACTCCGCACTTATCGGGTGCGGCCCGTATCTTACTGTTATGCCTGCGCCATTCCGAATCACCGTTATCCGGCCGACCGCCGAATGCCCTTGCTCCACAAAACGGGACGGATTTCGTCAGGGTTTCCGCGGACTCTACCACAGAGTGTTGGTGCTGTCGAGTAGCATGAAATGGCCACACGACTGCTTGCAGGGGATAAAATCCATCCGTATTAAACGGGACCGCTTTAGGGCTTACGTCGGTTGTTTTTTTCATTGAGAATCGAAGAAGCCTGACAAATGATATCGAACAACCTTCAATCGATTGTTGCCCCGCCGGAGCTAACAGCGCCACGGTTCAACTTTTGCAGTGCCAATGTGTAAGCGCCGAGGGCGACGGCGTGGCTGGTGCCGAGGCGGGACAGTCCCACGCCGATGCGTGGCAGCGGGTCGTATGGCACCGTGCGGGGGTTGCCCGTTGCCGGGCTGACGCGCGGCACTGCGATTTCCCGGTGGCCGCCCTTCAAGAAGGCCGCCAACTGGCCGGGGTCTTCGAGATTGAATGCCTGCGCGGCCAGCCGGCGGATGCGTTTTCCGTCCGGCAGGACATACTCGCTGTTCAACTCCTCCACCAACGCGGGCAGGAACAAGGACGCGGCGCCTGCCAGACCGCCCCCAATGACCGCCAGGCCGTCCACCAGCGTCAGCGCATTGCCCAGGGCGTCGCCGACCGTCTCACCCAGCCGGCGGAACGCCTCCACCGCGGCGGCTTTGTCCCCCGGCCGCTGACCCAGGGCGATTTGATGTATCTCGGCCGGTTCGGGGGCTTCCGGCAGGGGCCTGCCCGCGCACTCCGCATAAACCCGGCGCACCGCCCGGATGCTCGCGCCTTCCTCGGCATTCATCGTGGGCGAAAGCTTGTTGCGCAACAGCCAGATCTCTCCGGCCATGGAATTGTCCCCCAGAAACAGTTCCCCGTGGCGCACGATGCCCCCGCCCAGGCCGGTCCCCAGGGTCACGCCCAGCAGATTTGAGAAACGTTTCGGGCTTCCGGCCCCGGCCAGCAGGCCGTTGATATGGGGAAGGAATCCGCCCATGGCCTCGCCGTAGGCGAAGAGATCGCCGTCGTTGTTGATGAAGACGGGAACCCCAAACTCATCCTCCAGCAGGGGTCCCAGCGCGACCCCGCCGCGGAAACACGGCAGATTGCCCAGGTCGCCGATGATGCCCCGCGGATAATCCGCCGGACCGGGGAAGGCGAAGCTGATGGCGGCCGGCGGTTCGGGGCAAACCTGCCGGATCCGCCGGAACCCCTCCACCAGGCGCCGCAGACAGTTCTGAAGATCGTCGGCGCCGGCGGGCAGCACCACGGTCTCAATGACCGGCTTGCCGCCGCGCACGGCCGAGAAACGGAAGTTGGTCCCGCCCCCGTCCAGCGTCATCACCACCCGGGAATCCTGAGTGTAATCGGCCGCCGGCATCGTCAGAGTCCGATCCCGGGGCTGGTTTTCCTTCCGATCCGGTGGCCCATCCAGCCATAAAAGGCGACGTAGGCGTAGGCGATGAGCGGAACGATGTAGGAGATTTGCAGGCCATGTTCATTGCCGCCCTTGATGAGCAGGTCCGCGATCTTCCCCTGCAACGGCGGCAGCAGCGCCCCGCCCAGCACCGCCATGACCAGCAGCGATGAAACCTGGCTTTTGTAAACCCCCATCCCGTCGAGCGCGAGCGAGAATATGTTCGGCCAGCCGATGGAGGTGAACAGCCCGATGCCCACGATGCACCACATCGCCAGCTTCCCGCCTTCCATCATGGATATCGCCAAGAGGGCCACAATGGTGGCCCCAAAAATCAGCAATGTGCGGCCCGCCAGCGCCCTGCCAAACTGGAACAGCACCCAGCAAAGCACCAGCAGCGGCAGATAGTGTTTGACGATGCCCCAGCCGGCCGCAAAATCAAACCGCTGATTGCCGGCATCCCAGCTGCGCGAGACCAGCAGCAATCCGAAGCCCAGCACGGGGATGCCCATCATGAAAAGCTGCTTGTTCAGCTTCTTCATCTCGCTCAGCTCCACCGCCCCCATGAAACGGCCGATCAACATGCCGCCCCAGAACAGGGAAACGTACTGGCTGGCCTCCACCGTGCTCAATCCCGCCACGCCCGGCTGCCCCAGAAAGCTGATGATGGTGCTGCCAATCGAAACTTCGCCGCCCACATACATGAATATCGCCAGCACCCCGAGCTGGACGTGGGGATGTTTCAACGCGCCCATGCCCGGTTCAATCTTGCCTTCCCCGACGTGCGGCAGGTGAATGCAGAAAAAAACCGCGGCCAGGGTCAGGAAGACAATGCAGAACGCCAAGTAGGGCACTTTGACCGAGTCGGCCCCGCTCACGCCCGTTTTGGCGAAATATTCGAAAATCAAATAGCCGCCAATCAGCGGCCCGATGGTGGTTCCCACCGAATTGAAGGCCTGCGCCAGGTTCAGGCGGCTGGACGCCGTCCGTTCCGGGCCCAGAATGGTCACATACGGGTTGGCCGCAATCTGCAGCATGGCAAAGCCCAGCCCGACGATGAACAATCCCGCCAGGAACAGGGAATAAGAAAGTTTGGTTGCCGCCGGCCAGAACAGGGCACTGCCAGTCGCGGCTATCAAAAGTCCGACAACCACGCCGTTCTTGTAGCCAATTTTGGCAATCGGATCGCCCGCCGTGGCGGAAATGATGAAGTAAGTCAATGATCCGATGAAGTAGGCGCCGAAGAAGGCCAGCTGGACAAACATCGCATGATAATAATCCAGCGTGAAGGCCTCCTTGAACCGCGGAATCAATATGTCATTGAACACGGTCATGAACCCCCACATGAAAAATAACACCGTCATGATCGCAAACGGGCCACGATACGTCTGCGCGGGCGCTGTCAGTTCGGACGGGGAGGAGGACGCCGTGGTTGGATTTATTGCCGCCATATGGGTTTTTTGGGTTGATCTTTAATTGGGTCTGATTGTCAGTATCAAATCTAAACAGTTAATTCAACAAGCCGGGATGTTCATTGAAGGTTTTGAGGACGAATTCGCCAAATATGGTGTTGGCCCACGCGAACCAGGAACGGGTGAACTTCGCGGGATCGTTCTTGTTGAATGCCTCGTGCATGAACCCCGTGCCGGCATGAGTCTTTTGCAAAGTGGCAAGGCATTGTTGGATCTCATGTTCGCTTGTGCTCGTCAAACCTTGAACGATCAAACCAAGCGGCCAGATCATGTCCATCCCCACATGCGGGCCGCCGGGGCCATTGGCCGCCGTGCCCTGGCAGTAATACGGATTCGCCGCGGACAAGACCAGCTGTCGTGTGTTCTGATAAATCTTGTCGCCCGGCCTGACCGCGCCGAGATAGGGCAATGAGAGCAGGCTCGGAACATTGCCGTCATCAATGCAATAATAATTGCCGTAAGCGTCCACCTCGTAGGCATAGACCTCTCCGAGCCTGGCGTGATGGATGACGGCGTATTGTCGCAACGCCCGTTCCACTTCATCAGCCAGGGCGCGGCATTGACCGGCCAGCACGGCATCGTGGTGGATTTCCTCGGTCATTTCCGCCGCCTGCCGCAGGCTGACCACGGCAAAAAAGTTCGCCGGCACCAGGTATGGAAACACCGTCGCATCATCGCTCGGCCGGAACATCGAACAGATCAACCCCACCGGTTTTCCGGGGTTGCCATAGCCATGACCGGCCACGGTGTCCGTCTGGATTTCCGTGCGGCGCATGAAATGATACGGGCCCCGGTCGTGTTTGCGCTGCTGTTCGCGGAACGTCTGGACGATTCTTGATGTCGCCCCGAGCCACGCGTCATCGAACGGCGAAGTGTCCTTGGAAAGCTTCCAGTAACCGTGGGCCAGCCGGATGGGATAACAAAGGGAATCCACCTCCCATTTGCGCTCGTGGACGCCAGGTTTCATGTCGGTGAAATCGCTCCTCCATTCGCTCACCTTGTTTTCGTCCTTATAAAAGGCGTTCGCATACGGGTCTTTGAGGATGCAGCGCGTCTGGCGGTTGATGACGCCGGCGATCAACTGCCGGAGTTGCGGGTCTTCCTGCATGAGCGGCAGGTAAGGCCAGACCTGGGCCGAGCTGTCGCGCAACCACATCGCATCAATATCACCGGTGATCACGTAAGTGTCCGGCCGGCCATTGATGATTTCGAAATCCACCGTCGTGTCCAGGGTGTTTGGGAAGCAATTGCCAAACATCCAGGCCACCTCCTTGTTGCCAATGGATGACTGGACGCGCTCAATGGCGCGCTCAACCGCGGCGCTTTTGAATTTCCGTTTTGCTTCCGGAACACGCACCACGGGAAAGCCCGTTTCCGCCGCCCAACTTGCAGAACCCGCCATCACGGCGGCGGCGGCCAACGACGTGTTGCGCATGAATTCCCGGCGGTTCATATTTGCTGTTCAGTTGTAAGAATCACTTGCTGGCTTCGCCTGGCTCCGTCGGCGAGACGACCGTTCCCGGCGGGGCGTTTCGTGTCGGCTGCACCACCCGCAAAGCTTCCAGCGAGGCAATGCAATCCCATGAATGCAAATTGGTTCCCTCCGGGGTCTGCTGCCGCCACTGGCACCAGGACAGGTTGTCCGAGGTCCGCCTGACGCTCCAGGCCGCATCGGCGTTATCCTGCAACCAGGGCTGATAGGCGCTTTCCAGCCCGCGCTCCCTCATGAATCGCGCCATCCATCGGAAAAAAATGGCGTTGAAGCCGGAATTATTGCCCGCGATGCCATACTCCGGCAGAATCCCGGAACGGGCCAGATGGTTCTTGGTATAATCCGCCGCCAGCGCCGCATCGTTCGTCTGGCCCAGGAAATTGGCCAGGCCGATGAACGTGCCCTGGTTGTATGTTGACGCCCAGTGTTGGATTCTTCCGTTGATATTGATGTTGTCATGCACCGCGCCCGTGCCGGCATCAAACAGAACCGAGCGCTCCCAATTGAAAATATTGCTTGCCTTGGTCAGATAGCCGGCATCCCCGTAAATCTGGCCAAGCAGGCAGGCGGCAATCCCGCCCGGGCCGTTAACGCACGCATTCTTCGAACGGTTGCCGGTGGTCCAATACAAACCTCCGCCAAGAACCGCGTCCCAACCCCGGGCATACACGTGGTCGAAATTCCACCGGGCGATGTCCCTGAATCTGGGGGCGCCGGCATCCTGGTATCCCCGGGCAAACGCAATGCAGGCCCACAGGCAATCATCGTTGTAAATGTTCGACGACCAGTTGGTGGTGTTGTTTCTTGCGAACCCGTCAAGCAACCGGGTGAACATTGCCTTGTAAGTCGCGTTGGATGTCCATTCGTAGGCATCGATCACGCACTCGATTTCTTCCGCCTGCTTCCAGAAATCCGCAACCCCTCCCGTTTGCACATCCTTGAAATATCCGTTCGTGCCGTCCAATGAATAAAAGGCGTTTGAATATGAATCGAAAATCGTGTCTGCATCATTCCTGGTAAAACCGGAGGCCGAAATGCGCCGGCTCAACATCGCAACCCCGATCACGAGGCAGATGCAGACCAGGCAGCCGCCACATCTTGCGGCATAAAATGGGGAATGATGAAATCTCATTCAGTATTGCACCGCCAGCTCGCGGGGGGACGTGTCGTTTTCGAAATGAATCCAGAGCAGCCGCTCTTTTTCGGAATATTCAAAGGTGGTCAGGGCTTTTCCGTCCAGGGTCACTGTGCGTGGGGCCTCGGTTGATTCCAAAAGCATGATCGCGGGGGTTTCGCCCACGCCTTCGACCGAGAAACTGATTTGGTCATGCGTTTGTTGCTTGAGCAGCGCTTTGCACGCTGAGGCCAGCAAATGCGTCCGGCCGGTGCGGCCGGCATCGAGGTCGATCAAGAACCACCGGGTGCCCGGATCAATGGAAACGTCGTTCTGCACCCGTAATTCGGAATCGAACAAATTGACGAAACGCCCGTGCAGCTTGTGCGGATCGCCGGCAACGGATTCATCCAGTCCGGCGGCGATGAGATATTGGCCGCGACGGAGCAGGAGATAATTTGCATCGCGCCATTCCAGCCCCATGTCCTTGGCGGCGAGTTCGGTTGCCGTCACAACCCGTTCTGCGCCCTGTGCGCTGGCTGAAAATTCGACGGGCCGCTGGCGCAGCCAGATCAATCCACCTTTGCCGACACGATTGTATTTTTCCGCCTCGATTGATTTATCCAGGCCAAGCAATTCAAACAGATGCTCACGCGGTGTGGTGTAATTGTTGCCGCCCGTATTCCACCATTCACGAACCTTGAGATAAGGATCGGCATCACTGTCGCAAAAAATCAACACGCCCCCGTGTTTCACCCAGTCAACCAGCGGCGCGTGAACATCGGGCGACAGGGGTTTTTGGCCGTCATAGCTCAACAGCAGGATGCGGAATCCGTCCAGATAATGCGGCACAGTGACGTTTTCAAGCTGGACCGGCATGACGGGCAAACCGTGTTTGAGCAGCGGCATCGCCAGACCATAAAAATTACCCAAATGGGGATCACTCGGCGTGGGTTGGCCGCGTTGGAACATGAGCGAGTCGCTGGCCAGCACGCCGATGCCGGTCGTCCCGCAATCCCATTCCACCCGCGATTGCTTCATGTCGTTGAGCGTATTGAAGACCGTCTGCAATTCGGTGGCGTAGGACGGCGGAATCGGCTTGCGATCTTCAGGCGTGGCCGAACGCGGGTAGTGGCCGCCAAAGACTCTTTCCGGCCAGGGAGCGACTTCAAATTGTGAAACCCCCGGCTGGAACAATGAGGCCGTCATGGTGGATTCCCAGTTGGTGCGATAATCCGTCCAATCATGGTTCGGATTGTCTTCGATCGGATCGTTCAGGTACCAGACGGAACGGCCCGTGGCGCGGACAAGGTTTTGCATCGCGCCATATTCCAAAAAAGCGGTCTCAAAAGTGCGCGAACGCACTTCGCCGCGAAAGCGATTGGGCTCGCGCGACGTGCCGGTCCAGACCTGGGCGATGTAGCCATCACAACCGTTGAGCTGGGCGAGGCTGGATTCCGGGCTGACGATGCACCACTGGGCATAGTTGGGCAGGCTGTGCGTCGGGACATAGCAGTGAACATGGCGGCCTGTTCTCTGATTGTAAGCCTGCACATAATCGAACACCTGTTGCAGCGCGCGGCGATATAAAAAGTACTTTAATTTTGAGGCGCGCCAGCGGGCGTCCACCGAACTGTCCGGCGGCTGCCATTCCTCGTGGTAATAGGCGAGCCATTCACGCTTGAAACCTTCCGAATATCCGGCGCGATCCCAGAATTCCGGCTCTTCGAGATGAATTGCTTCCGCGCCGGCATCAAGCGCCCGCTGGACGCCGACGCAAAGGAACTTGCCGTAGTTGGTGCCGGGACACATGTAATAAACATCACCGCCGTGTCCGATCTTGTTGCCGTTGCGATCCGTCTGGGCCTCGTCCTCGTGGTTGATGCCGTCAAAACGCCCGTAGAGATAATCTTGATATTGCCCCCAGGCGACACCGGTCATGACGTGGATGCGATAGCCGTGCTCGCGCCAGGATTCGATGCGTGCCGGCAAATTGGTGTCAATCCCATATACAATGGCCACATCCGAGCCCAAATTCCCCTGCGGGCTCCATGCCTTGCCGGTTTGAAAGCAGGTGCGTTCAAGAATCTGATTGGTGTCGGCCGTAATAGGTAATGGATTTTCGGCCGCGAACAGAAAGGAACTTGTGGCGAGAACGCAGGCCGGGGCGGCCAATGATGCCCGCAGAAGCTTGAAATGTGCGAATGTTTTTTTCACTTGCCCGTCGGTTCAATCGGGTTGGAGTTGCCGGCGCTCGATTGGCGATCTATTTGCATGGCATCAAGGGCTGGAAATGATTGCAGATAATTCATGGAACTGAAAGGCGATAAAATCGTTGCGGCAGGTTGACGGCCGCCTCATCCAGGAAATCATACAATTTTCATCGGGAAATTCCTGCGGCATCGTCGGCCACCTCGGTTGCCACCAGGTTGGAATAACTGGACAATGACCGGTTCCCATCATTGCAATAATCGCGCACCCCAATCATGCCGCTGGCAAAACGACGGTCCTCCACGTCCACGACCGGTTGACGCCCGTCACCCACGTAAACCTTGATTCGCGGGCCCAGCGCCTGAATTTTCAGGTGGTAAAATGTGTTTGCGGCAAAGGTCGCCGGCACGTTGGTGATCGCATTCCACGAGTTTGAGGCGCAACCGAATTCCAGCCTGGAATTTTGGGAATTGATGCCGACGTAATAACCGCAATACGTGTCCGCGCCGATATCCGGTTTGCTGACGCGAAATATCAAGCCGGCGTTGCCAATGGGGCCGACCGAAACGTCCGCTTCATAAGTAAAATTGGTGAAGAGGGTTTCCATGGCGAGCGCCTTGACGCCATTGACAGAAGCCGGAACGGTGCTCAAGGCGCCGTCGCGCGCCGACCAGTTTCCGCCAAAAACAGTCCAGCGCCGGCTCCAGGTCGGGTCAAAATTTTCGCTGAAGGAACCGGCCGTTGGCGCCGGGATGCCCAGATAAGGGAACCAGCTTATGCGCATGTGCTGCGCCCCGAACGGCACCAGCGTAACCGTCTCCAGCGGGTTGGTCGAGGCGACCGGGCTGGACGGCGGTTCGAAGGCGTGCGTGCCGCGCCAGCCGATTGTCCAATCCGGCAGCCGGCGTGCTTGTGCGATCAATTCGACGGAAGGTTTTGCCGGATCAAACGGGTTCACCGGCGTTGCAAAATTGGTGAACACCAGTGAAGCGGCGGGATTGCCCGGATCCAATTGCAGCGCGTAGGCCCACGGGGTCGTGGAATGCACTTCAAATTCATCAAAGCCGAGTCCCAGGGGATCGGGCTTGCGAACCGTCCACTGTTCGCCGATCTTCAACGAATAAACCACCGGCCCACGATTGATGGCCACGGCCCGGCTCGGGCCGGTTTGTGTTTGAATCGGCATCGGCAAGTTTACAACCACCAGATCCCCGTTGTTCCAAGTGCGTTCAATGCGATAGAACGAGCCGGCTTTCATGCCGGACCGCAACTGACCGTTGACGGTCATTGTGGCGTTGCTGCACCAGCCGGGAATCCGCAAGACCAGCGGAAATGCCACGGAATCGTCCACCGACACCTGTAACCGCACCTGCTCGTCAAATGGATAACCCGTGTCCTCGGTGATTTGGACCTGCTTGCCACCGACCATTGAGTTCACGACGGTCGGTCCGTAGGCGACCAACGCCAGCCCGCCATCCGCCGTCGCCGCCCATGAGTTTTGAACATACTTTGGCCAGCCCATGTGAAAATTGTAACGGCAACAGGGAAAGCCGGAATCCGGGCCGGGCAACGTGCCATTGGCGTATTCCTGGTTGAATCCATGGCCGCCGTAGACGGCGATGACATTGTTCGGCAGGGTGTAGTATTGAATGCCCTTGATGTTATTGGCCAGGGCGGCCGGCAGCGCGTTGAATGAAATGGTTTCCAGGCGGTCCGCCAGCACGGGATTGCCCGTGATGCGGACGTCCGTCTCAAGACTCAACATGGCCTCGACAATCGCACACAGTTCCACGCCCTGTACACTCGCATTGCCGGAGAGAAATTCCGTGCCGCTGTTGATGCCGCAGGACAATCCGTGTTCGCGCATCAGGTTGTCCCATCCCAGCGCCAGCGCGTTGAAGTCCTCGGGCTGCTCCGAAAGTTGGTGGTAAACCTCCGGCAGCTTGAGCGCCTGCTCGACATTCACATTGTGCTTCGGATGATAATCGGTTCCGTAGAGCACGAAACTGTTGCTCGTAAAAATACCCGTCCAGTCGTCCGCCTGCTGATGCAACAAATTGACGAGCGTCAACAGATTGGTGTCGCCGTTTCGGTTGTAGAGCCAGAGGGCGACATCCATTTCATCGCCCGCCCGCGCCTTGCCCCAGTCCTTGAGCGGCCGCGACGGCAAATTCGCCAGCATATAGTGAAAGTAATTGCTTAAAACGGCCGGAACGCGGGGATCGGCGGTCGCTTCATAGTAATCTCGCAAGGCGTAAGTGGCGATCATCCTCGGCCACCAGTCATTGTTTGATTTCGGTCCGATGTAACCGTCCGCGCCTTGATGATAGAGCAGCCAGTCCAGCCATTTTTGCGCCTTCTCTTTGAGGCCGGCGTCATTCAACACGTAAGCCAGGGAGATGAGGCCCTTGTAGTAATAAGGACTCCGTTCCCAGTTTTCACCCGTGCCGCCCAGCCACGCGCTGTTCGCGCCGAGGTCGCTGGCGTAAAGCGTCTCGGCATTACCCGTCAGACCGTCCCGCTGCAATTGACACTGTTCCAGCAGCCATCCCAGGGGCCGGACACTGCCCAACGGCAGCGCCACAAATGGCGTGGCCAGCAACGGCGCACGATTGGTTACGATGGCTGTGGGCGGAAGATTGGCGGCGGATGGGAATCCCTGCGCGTGAGCGAAGGCACAGATAAATGCGGGAAAGCCCGCCGCGGCCATCATCTTTATCGCTGCTCTCACGCGCGCAAATATCTCCGAATTTCCGCCGGCAAAGTCATTTCCCGCGGCAGCCCGATGTCATTGCCTTGCCGGGTGGTGTCTGACCGTCAATCCCCGGCCGCAATCATTTCGCGTGGGTGCGTAATGTGGAAGTATTTTGGGGTCTGACGTTTGTGGCACATGGCTCCACTTTAAACCGGCTCGCGGAAGTGTCATGTGGCATGAAATGGCCACGGCGCATGACAACCGCCTTGCCGGATGCATCTTCACCCATTTCTCAGGGCCGGACCTGGAAAATAACACGAGGCGCACTTTCTTAATTCGCCTTGTTGTCCGGTGGTTTGACTTGTTGCGGCGCCAGAACGCCGACATCAATGCCCTGTCCGCCGGTGGTTTGATGACAGTGGACCGCAATCGTATTGCTGCCGGGCTGCAGTGCTATCATCGCCTCCTTTGAAATCTCAAATTCGTCGTAATCGGTGATGAATCCGGAAAGTTTCACCGCCAGGACGCCGTTCAGATATATCTCCGCATCTTCGTCGTGAAAAACCTGCAACTTGATTCCCGACACGTCTTCATTGCGCAGGGTGAATTCCTGCCGCAGCCAGATATCAGCCGTATCCCAGGTGGTGTTCAGATATATGCCCGGGGTCCCGGCACTGCCAAACCCGCCCGGCCCCTCTTTCCAAGCCGAGGCGTCAAACCCCTGCCTGAACCAGTCATCGGGCGGCGTTTCCGTGGTATATTTCCAATTGGTTCTGCCAAACCGGCCGTCCGCCAGAATGATTTTCATTGGCGTTTCGGAAACCCCGCCGCGGTTGGCGGTCAGCAGGACGGCCTGGTCGATCTTGGCCACGGCGCGATCATAGGTTTGCAGGCCGTTGCATTCGGTTTCCACGTCGCTGGTTTGCGTATAGACGACGGCGCTCAACCCGCGCAGCACATGCATCCGCCAGACATGCTTGAACAACTGCGCATATTGTGAGGCCAGTTCCCGGTCATTCGGCAGCATCACGTAGCCCCAGCAATTCGTTGACCAGGAATGGCCCTCAATTGACAGTCCCAATCCGCCAAATTCGCCCAATACCGCCGCGCGGTGCGGCTCCGGCGACGGAGCATCCGGGCCGGGATAGCTGTGCATGTCAATGAGATCGCCGGCGTGCATGTCCGTCCAGCCGCTGGCATCGTCCACCAGCCGGGAAGGGTCCAGCTCCTTCAGACCTTGCGCCAGGGGCTCCGTGTCAAACTGGCCCCACCCTTCGTTGAACAACACCCACACGATGATGGAAGGATGATTCCCCAGGCCGGCCACCATGCGGTGCAATTCATTTTCAAAATCGCGGCGTCCATCCACCGTTGCGTTGTTCGCGCTGGGCATGTCCTGCCAGACGAGCAATCCCAGCTTGTCGCACCAGTAATACCAGCGGTCCGGTTCCACCTTTACATGCTTGCGCGTGAGATTGAACCCCGCACTTTTCAGGAACTCGATGTCCGAACGCAACGCCGCGTCCGTCGGCGCGGTGTAAATTCCATCCGGCCAGAAACCCTGATCCAGCGTGCCGACCTCAAAAGTAAACTCGTCATTAAGCGCAATCCGCGTGAACCCCTGTTCGTCCTTGCGCAGTCCAATCTTTCTCATGCCGAAATAGCTGGAAACGGAATCAAGAACCTTGTCCCCGTCTTGCAGGGTTACTTTCAAGTCGTAAAGAAACGGGTCGTCTGGCGACCATAGATGCGGATTGGGCACGCCCAAAATGAGATCCGCGTTGGCCGGTCCGGTCACGCTGCCGATTTCCTTTCCGCCAATCGAAGCGACAGCCTTGATCCGGACCGTGTCGGAAAAACCATTGACCGCCGCCCGGAGCCGGAGCGCTTTCGCGTCAACGTCCGGCACGCTTTTCAAGCCGTCAATGCACAGCTCCGGCACCGGTTCCAGCCAGACCGTCTGCCAGATGCCGGATGTTGAAGTGTAAAAGATTCCCTCCGGTTTGCGCAATTGTTTGCCGCGCGGCTGGTCGCCTTCCGTGGGATCGGTCACGCAAACCGTGATCTCCTCCGCGTCTTTCCATCGCAATGCATCCGTGATGTCAAATGTGAACGCGTCGTAACCGCCCTGATGCTGCCCGATGTTGTGCCCGTTCACCTGCACCTGGCAACGCCAGTCCACGGCGCCGAAATGCAACCGTATCCTCCGTCCGTGCCATGATTCCGGCATGGAAAAGCTCCGATGATACCAGAGCTTGCTGTGTTCATCAAAATGGGTCATCACCCCGGAAAGCGCCGACTCGACGGGAAACGGAACCAAAATTTTTCCGGCGAAGGGCGGCGCCTCATTGGCCGAATCCGGCGTGATGGCGTAATCCCAAAGTCCGTTCAAATTAAACCAGTCCGTCCGCACCAGTTGCGGGCGCGGATAGTCCGGCAAGGCATTGGTCGGGCTGACCTCCGCCGCCCAGCGCGTCATCAGCGGCGCCTTTGCCGGCTGCCAGGCGGGCTCGCCGGCGCAGACGGACAGGACGGCTGCCAGGACTAAAGTGATCCCGCAGAAAACCACCGAATGCCGCATTATGGAATGGAATTTCATTTCCGTAAAAATTTCGCCACGGCCTCCGTGCGCGAGCAAACGTGCAGTTTTTCGTAAATCCGCCGGATGTAATTCCGCACCGTGTGGATGCTCACCCCGAGCTGGTCGGCGATTTGTTTGTAGGCAAGCCCCGCCGCCAGGCCGTCGAGCACGGACCGCTCACGAGGCGAAAGATCCACCGATTCATCGCCATGTTTCGGGGCGCTTTTGAATGACTGAACTACTTTGCGCGCAATGAGGGCCGACATCGGTGAACCGCCGGCGCGCACTTCCTCAATGGCCTCGAGCAGTTTTTTTGGCGATAACCGTTTCAGCAAATATCCGCTCGCACCGGCGGCCAGCGCGCGGAAAATCTGGTCCGTGTCTTCAAAGACCGTCAGCATGAGCACCTGCGCCTCGGGCATGACAGCGGTCAGCCGGCGGACGCACTCGATGCCATCCATGTCGCCGAGGTTGATGTCCATCAAAACCACATCGGGCTTGTCCTGCGGCAAATGTTTCAGCGCCTCTTCCGCGCTGGCGTAGGCGCTTTTGCACCGGATGTTCCCGGCGGCGGCGAGATACCCGGCGATGTGTTTGCGCAAATCGGCCTCGTCGTCCACGATGGAAACGGTGATGATTTTTTTCATGATTCATTCCCTTCTTTTTTGACCAGCCGGACGCGCAGGGTTACCGTGGTCCCCCCGCCCGACCGGCTGGAAACCAGACATTCACCGCCGATGGCCGACAGGCGCTGGCGCATGTTCTTCAGCCCGTCGCCATCGTAGCCCCCGGGTGTTTGAATTTTCACCGCGGACAAAACGGGCATCTCAAAGCCCCTGCCATTGTCGGTAACTTTGAGTTCAAAGTCCAGCGGGTTGATGATCATTTCCACCTTTACGTTCGTCGCGGCGGAATGTTTGAGCACATTGTTCAACACCTCTTCAAAGGTCAGAAACAGGTTGTGCCGCGTTTCCGACGACAAGGCATGGTGGGGAATGTCCCCGGGCAGCCGCAGCTCACATTCGATGCTGGTGCTTTGAAAGTATTCGGCGGCGTAATGGCCCAGGTATGAGGTCAGATTTTCCAGCGTATCGTTGCGCGGGTTGACGACCCATACAATCTCATCCATCGTCTTCAACAATTCCCGCGAAGTTTGGGCGATGGATTCGATTTTCTCGGCGAGCGGTCCGGTTGATTCCGCGTCCACCTGCGCGTGCTCGCTCAAAAAGGAAATCTTTGTCAGCTTCGAGCCCATTTCATCGTGCATGTCCCGGGCGATGCGCATGCGCTCGCGCTCAAGCGATTGCTGCTGTTCCAGTCGTGCCAGGGTAAAACGCAGGCGCCGGTGTGAGACGATGCGGACGATTCCCGCCACCAGCGCGACCGCCGACAGGCCATACAAGCAGATCGCCCAGGTTTGAAAATAAAGCGGGGTGGGAACCACAAAAGCAAAAGTATCCGCCGGCTCATGCCAGTCCCCATCAACGTTCCGGGCGGCAACCCGGAAACGGTAATGGCCGAAGGGCAACCGGCCGTAAGGGACGGACCGGACCCCGGCGTCGTCCACCCAGTCCGGATCAAAACCTTCGAGCTTGTGCCGGAAACGGATGTCTCCCGGCGCGACATAACTCAAGGCGGTAAACCGGATTTCCAGGGACCGCAAATCCACAGGGGTTCTGTAGGGCGTGCCGTTGTTGGTCGGCTGAGACCACAATGCCCCATGAAGCAGAGAAACCGGCGGCCCGCCGTTAAAGGCGGCGCTTTCAATGTAAACCGGGAATACTGAAGGTGCGGTTTCTGATTGGCGCGTGTCCACATTCAACACCGCCTCGGAAGTGGCAAACCAAAGCTCCCCGCCCGGTGAAAGCAAGGCGTGCGCCCCGCCCGAAACCCTGGGGGACGCCGGCATGGTTTTGGCGCCGGACATCAATTTGCACGCGAGTGGAATCCGTGGATTGTCAAGCGCCCGCTGCGCGTCATAGCGGTTGACGCGGTAGATTCCCGCGCCCGTGACCAGCCATAAATTCCTGGCGCCATCTTCCGTCACCCCGGCCACAATGTCGTCCGGCAGGTTGTTGCTGGTGGTCCAATTTACCATCGCCCCTTTTATCAAACAGGCCAGGCCGCCGCCGAACGTGCCAATCCACAGCCGTCCCTCTTCTCCTTCATGCAAGGCGAGCACAGGATAACTTCCCAAATTCTTTGATACCTCGACGCCGGTGAATGATCCATTTTCCTCGCTCAGTATTTGACCGTCCTGTGTTCCCAGCCAAAGCCCCCCTGACGATGACAAAATCATCGCGGTCACGGGTGTCCCCGGCAAACCCTGCTCGATATCAAAACGGGCCATCCCGCCGCCGGCGAGGCAATGGACGGTGCCGCTGGCGGTGCCGGCCCAGACCGCGTCCCGCCCGTCAACACACACCGACAGCACGGTGTCGTCCGCCAGGCCGTTTGCGGTCGTGAAATGAACTTCGCGCCCGTCTCTCGTGCCATACAAGCCATTGCCCAAAGTGCCCGCCCACACCGTGCCATCACGTGCCACGCCCACGGACGTGACAAAGTTTTGAGCCACAAATCCGCCACTGCCGCCAACCCGGTCAAATTTTCCGGATTTACCGGCGAAAAGGCCGGCGCGTTGCATTCCCACGTAAATCCGTCCGCCAGCATCCAAGGCGAGGGCGGTGGGCGATCCGGTGGGCAAACCTTGTTCCACCCGAAGCGTGTGTGTTGATTGAGGACGCAGTTGCACCAGGCCGCCGCCGGAAGTGCCGAGCCAGAGATTGCCTTCGTGATCCTCGCAAAGGGCGCGGACATCATACGACCAGCGGCTTTCATCAATGCTCACCGGCTGAAAACGGTTGTCTTCAATACAGAACAAACCCCTGCCGCTGGTGCCGATCCAGAGCCGCCCGTCCCGTCCTTCACACAAACTCCAGATGCGCACGGAGACG
>DATMLG010000032.1:0-8557 GCA_035570675.1 Verrucomicrobiia bacterium
GGAAACAAAAGGGCACCGGCCGCGCGCGCGCCGGGTCGTTCCGCTCCCCCTTGTGGCGCGGCGGCGGCGTGGTCTTCGGGCCCAAACCCCGTGATTTCCGGAAGAAAGTTTCGCGCAGCACCCGGCAGCTTTCCCTCCTCAAGGCTCTGAGCGAGCGTTTGAACGCCGGCGATGTGCTGGTCGTGAACGACTTGAAACTGGAATCCCACAAGACGAAGGAATTTCTCGGCGTCCTGTCCGCGCTCAAGATTGACGGCACGGCGTTGATCGTGGCGCAGGCGGCCGACAAGAATTTGACGCTGGCCTCGCGCAATGTTCCGACCATCACGCTCACCACCGGCGACGCGTTGAACACCTACGAAATCCTGCGCAGCGACAAGCTCGTCTTCACCCGCGGCGCGTTTGAAAAGGTCGAGGAACGTCTCGGCAAGGAATAGATTTCGCCATGAACACTTTTGAAATAATCCGGACCGTGCGCCTGACTGAAAAGGGCAGCCGCCAGAGCGAAAAGCTCAACCAGTACACCGTCGTGGCCGACCCGCGCGCGAACAAGTTCCAGATCCGCCACGCGGTTCAGGAATTGTTCAAGGTCAAGGTCGTCCGGGTGAACACATTGAACGTTCGCGGCAAGGCCCGGCGCAAGCGCACCGCCCAGGCGGGCCGGGCCTCGAACTGGAAAAAAGCCATTGTGACCCTCAAAGAGGGCGATAAAATCGTTTTGACCTGATCTAAATTGATGTTATGGCAGTAAAATTTTTCAGACCACTGACGCCTTCGACGCGATACATCACCATCGCGTCGTACGCCGACATCACCAAGACCAAGCCCGAGAAGAGCTTGATCTACACCCGCAAAAAGACGGGTGGACGTAATTGCTACGGGCGTGTCACCAGCCGCGGCATCGGCCGGGGCAACAAGCAGAAGATTCGCAATGTTGATTTCAAGCGGACCAAGCACGGCATCGAAGCCACAGTCACGGCGATCGAATATGATCCCCGTCGCACGGCCCGTCTGGCGCTTTTACAATACAAGGACGGTGTGAAGACGTACATCATCGCACCCGTCGGTCTCGGCGTCGGCGCCAAGCTGATGAGCGGGCCCACCGCGCCTCCTGAAGTTGGCAACAGTCTTCCCCTGAGAATCATTCCCGTTGGCCTGCCCATTCATAACATCGAGCTGACTCCCGGCCGGGGCGCCCAGATGGTCCGCACCGCGGGCGGGGCGGCAACCTTGATGTCCCGCGACGAAGGCTATGCGCAGGTGCGTCTGCCCTCGGGCGAGATTCGCAAGATCAACGAGAATTGCTCCGCCACCATTGGCCAGGTGGGCAACACCGAGCATGAGAATATTGTCCTGGGCAAGGCCGGTCGCAGCCGTCATCGCGGCATCCGTCCGTTGAGCCGCGCCGTGGCCAAGAACCCGGTCGACCATCCAATGGGCGGCGGCGCCGGCAAGACCTCCGGTGGCGGTCACCCGGTGACTCCGTGGGGGGTGCCCACGAAGGGCAAGAAGACGCGCAATCGCAGGAAACTTTCAAACCGCTTCATCCTCGTCCGTCGTGATGGCCGGCCGATGAAACACAAATAACCGATTATGGGACGTTCGATTAAAAAAGGCCCGTTCATTGAGCAACACTTGATGGACAAGATTGTGGTGGCGAAGGAAACCAAGTCCAAGACGCCGATCAAGACCTGGTCGCGTCGGTCCATGATCACGCCGGATTTTGTCGGCCTGACCTTCAATGTCCACAACGGCAAGGTTTTCAACCCCGTGTTCGTGACGGAAAACATGGTGGGCCACCGGCTCGGCGAGTTTTCGCTGACCCGCTCATTCAAGAAACACGGCGCGCACACCGCGAAAGCCGAAGCCAAGTAGCCAATTTATGCAAGTTCAAGCCATACTGTCCCGCGTCAACATGTCCGCGCAAAAGATGCGTGAAGTGGTGCGCCAGATCCAGGGGCTGCCCGCCGTCCAGGCGCAGGCGGTGCTGGCCGTCGTGCCCCGCAAGTCGGCCCGGTTCGTGGCCAAGACGCTGGATTCCGCCATCGCGAATGCCGAGGACCTGAAGCGGCACAAGGCGGAGTACAAGAACCTGAACATTCCGAATCTGCGGGTCAAGGAAGCCGTCGCCGGGCAGGCCTCCACCATCAAGCGGTTTACGCCCAAGGCGCGCGGTTCGGCCGGGCCGATTCTCAAGCGTTATTGCCACATCAAAATTGTCCTGTCAGACGAATAACTTTTATGGGCCAGAAGACTAATCCCATCGGATTTCGCATCGCCGTCAACAAGGACTGGCGCTCCAAGTGGTATGCCGGCAAGAAGGACTTCGGCAAGCTGCTCACCGAGGACCGCCAGATCCGCGACCTGCTCAAGAAGAAGCTGGAGTCCGCGTCCGTTCCCAAGATATTGATCGAACGCGCCGCCACGCGCTGCCGCATCACCATTCTCACGGCCCGTCCGGGTGTCGTCATCGGCCGCAAAGGCGCGGAAATCGACAAGCTCAAGGAAGAGTTGAGCAAGATGACCGGCAAGGAAATTTATGTCGACATCCTCGAGATCAAGACGCCGGAACTCGACGCCCAGTTGGTCGCGGAAAATATCGCATTGCAGCTCGAACGCCGTGTTTCTTTCCGGCGCGCCATGAAAAAGGCGCTGCAGACCACGAAGGATTTTGGCGCGGAAGGCATCAAGCTCCGCTGTGCCGGCCGTCTGGGCGGCGCGGAACTCGCCCGCGTGGAGCAATATCACTGGGGCCGCGTCCCGCTGCACACCCTGCGCGCGGACATTGACTACGGCTTCGCCGAGGCCAACACGGTGTACGGCAAGCTCGGAGTGAAGTGCTGGATTTGCAAGGGTGAAATGAAATTGGAACGGCCGGTGGCGCAGACAACTTCGAGTGCGTCCGGCGGCGAATGATTTGATCTGAGGAATTTATTATGCCATTGATGCCCGCCAGAGTTAAGTACCGCAAAATGCACCGCGGCAGCCGTACCGGCATGGCCTCGCGTGGGGCGACCGTGGCCTTCGGTGAATACGGCTTGCAGTCGCTGGAACGGTGCTGGCTGGACACCAAGCAGATTGAAGCCGCGCGCGTGGCGGTCACCCGTTACATGAAACGGCGCGGCAAGGTTTGGCTGCGGGTTTTCCCGGACAAATCCTACACGAAGAAGCCGCTGGAAACGCGAATGGGCAAGGGCAAGGGGCCGCTCGAGTCCTGGGTGGCCGTCATCCGGCCCGCGAACGTTCTCATTGAAGTGGACGGTGTGACCGAGGCCGTGGCCCGCGAATCGTTGCGCCTGGCCGCGACCAAGCTGCCCATCAAGACGAAATTCATCTCCCGTCACAAAATCGGGTAGACCAGATTTATGAAAATGTCCGATCCTAAAATCAAAGACGCGACCCTGGTTGAACTCGCGGCGATGAGCCGTGATTTCCGGCTGGAGATGTTCACCCTCCGCCGCCAGCAGGCCAGCAGCCAGCTGGAGAAACCCGCGCGCCTGCGCCATCTGCGCAAGGACATCGCGCGTGTTGAGACCCGAATTTCACAGTTGCGGAACAAGGCCGGCCAACCGGCTTAAACCATTTTTGTATGGCTGAAACTACCACCAATCCAGCGGCGACAGAGGCGACGGGACGCGGCCATCGCAAGGAACGCACCGGCGAAGTCATTTCCAACAAGATGGCCAAGACCATCATCGTGCGCGTCGAGCGGCGTTTTCCCCACCCGCGCTACAAGAAGGTCATGACGGGCTACAGCAAATTTTACGCGCACGACGAGAAGAACGAGGCCAAGGTCGGCGACCGCGTCCGGATCCAGGAAACCCGGCCGCTTTCCAAGACCAAGAACTGGCGGCTTGTCGAAGTCGTCGAACGGAACACGGAGGCCCCGGCCGTCGCCGTCTGATTTTCGGATAATTTATGTTACAGGTACGTTCCATTTTGGATGTGGCCGACAACAGCGGCGCCAAGCGCGCCGCCGCCATCGGGGTCATCGGCCGCAACAAGCGTTATGCCATCATTGGTGACGTCATCAAGGCGCACATCAAGGAAGCGGCCCCGGACGGGACCGTCAAGAAGGGCGACGTGGTGGACGCGGTCGTGGTGCGGACGCGGCAGCCGATCCGCCGGTCGGACGGCTCCTATCTGCGGTTTGACAGCAACGCCATTGTCATCATTGACAAGGAGCATAATCCGCGCGGGACGCGCATCTTCGGGCCGGTCGCCCGCGAATTGCGCGAGAAGAAGTTCATGAAGATTGTTTCGCTCGCACCCGAGGTGATTTGAGGTTATGAAAAGATTTCACGTTAAAAAAGGGGACGAGGTCGTGGTGATCGCCGGCGCCGAACGCGGCAAGCGCGGCAAGATCATCGCGGTCGAGTCCGGAAAACAGCGGGTGATTGTCGAGGGCGTGCGCATGATCAAAAAGCACATGCGCAAGAACCAGAACAATCCCCAGGGCGCCATCATTGAGCGCGAAGGCACCGTGCACATTTCCAATGTGATGGCGGCCACAAAATTTGACGCGCGCGCCACCAAACGCGGCGTGGCGCCGGCGGCAGCCTGATAACGAATATTAAATACTGTCCCGGCAAAATCCGGGGCGACACGAAATGAAAGCAAGACTCTACGAAAAATACGTCGGTGAAGTCCGGCCCGCCCTCATGGAGAAGCGGAAATACGGCAACGTCCACCAGGTGCCCCGCATCGAGAAGATCGTGGTCAACATGGGCGTGAGCGCGTCGCTGGAAAAGGGCGCGGTCGAGGACGCCGCCAAGGACCTTTCGCTCATCACCGGCCGCAAGCCGGTCATCAGCAAGTCGCGCAAGAGCATCGCCAATTTCAAGCTGCGTGAGAACCAGCCCATCGGCTGCCGCGTGACCCTGCGGCGCGACGTGATGTATGAGTTCTTCGACCGGCTCGTCGCCACCGCGCTGCCCCGCATCCGCGATTTTCGCGGGATTTCGACGCGTTCCTTCGACGGGCGCGGGAATTATTCCCTGGGCGTGGGCGACCAGACCATTTTTCCGGAGATTGAACTGGACAAAATCAAGCGGCAGCAGGGGATGGACATCACGATTGTGACCAGCGCGCCGACGGATTCGGAGGCGCTGGATTTGTTGAAACTGATGGGCATGCCGTTCGCGGAAGGAAGATAATTTATGGCCAAGCAAGCATGGTTGGAACGTAACAAGAAAAAGATCGCCACGGTGAAGAAATTCGCCGCGTTGCGGGCGGAGTTGAAGGCCAAGGGCGATTACGCCGGCCTCGCCAAGCTCCCGCGCAACGCCAGCCCGACGCGCGTCGTGAACCGCTGCTCCATGAGCGGCCGCCGTCACGGCTATCTGCGCAAATTTGCCTGCTCGCGCATGACGTTCCGCGAGGGCGCGTTGAACGGCCTCATCCCGGGTGTGACCAAAGCCAGCTGGTGATTTTATGACTGACACAATTTCCGACATGTTGACCCGCATCCGCAACGCCAGCCGCGTGCTGCTGCCCACGGTGGAAGTGCCGCACTCCCGGATGAAGGAGAGCATCGCCCAGATCCTGAAGCACGAAGGCTACGTGGCCGAGGTGTCCGTGGCCGGCAAGGTTCCCAAGACCATCAAGCTCAAGTTGAAATACGAGGGCAAACGCAGCGTCATCGAGGGTTTGCGGCGCATCAGCAGCCCCGGCCTGCGCCGTTATGTGGGCTCAACGGAAATTCCGCGCGTTCGCAACGGCCTGGGCATCTCCGTGCTTTCCACGTCCCAGGGCGTCATGACCGGCACCCAGGCGCGCAAAAGCAACCTGGGCGGCGAACTCATTTGCTACGTCTGGTAATATTATTTAAGGCAACGATATGTCACGCATTGGAAAACAACCGATAGTCATCCCGCCCAAGGTGAAGGTGGCGGTGAGCGGCCAGAAAGTTTCCGTCGAAGGCCCGAAGGGCAAGCTCAGCATGGAACTGCACCGCCGCACCAGCCTCAAGGTGGAGGGCGATACCATCACGGTGAACCGCGCCGGCGACGACGCGGAGGCGAAGGCCATGCACGGCCTCAGCCGCGCGCTGGTGAACAACATGGTCAAGGGCGTGAGCGAAGGCTTTGTGAAAAAGCTGGGCATCCAGGGCGTCGGCTTCAAGGCCGCCGTGCAGGGCAAGCAGGTGAATTTAAGCCTCGGCTATTCGCATCCGCTGCTCTACCCCATTCCCGACCAGATCAAGGTGACGGTGGAGGAAAACACCAAGCTTACGATTGAAGGTCCCGACAAGCAGATGGTCGGCCGCGTGGCCGCCGAAATCCGCAGCTATTACCCGCCGGAACCCTACAAGGGCAAGGGCGTGCGTTATGACGACGAGAAGGTCGTCCGCAAGGAAGGCAAGACCGTCCAATAACCAGAACGTGACTGCGGCAAAATCCGCAGTCCAAAAGACATGAGACACGAAAAGAAACAGCAACTGGCCCAGCTCCGGCACTGGCGCATCCGCAAGAAGGTCATCGGCACGCGCGAGCGTCCCCGCATGAGCGTGTGCTTCAGCAACCAAAACATTCATGTTCAGTTCGTTGACGACACGGCGGGCGTCACCCTGGCGGCGACCTCGACGATCGGCAAGGCCGGCGCGGACAAGCTCAAGGCGAACGTGCCTTCCGCAAAAATCATCGGCACCCGCGCGGCTGAAGCTGCGAAGGGCAAGGGCATCAAGCAGGTGGTGTTTGACCGCGGCACCGCGCGTTATCACGGCAAGGTCAAGGCCCTGGCGGACGCCGCGCGCGAAGCCGGACTCCAATTTTAACCCAAAGACAAACTATGGTGGCTGAAATTTCAAAACCAGAAGGCGGCGGCGGCGATTCCCGCGGCGGGCGCGGCTTCGGCCGTTCGCGCCGTGTACGCGGTCCCGGTGACGGGCCGGATCTTTCCGGCGAAGGCGGTGGCGAGCAGGAATTGGTTGAAAAGGTCGTCTTCATCAACCGTTCCGCCAAGGTCGTCAAGGGCGGCCGGCGCTTCAATTTCAGCGCGCTCGTGGTGGTGGGTGACAAGCGCGGTCGGGTGGGCATCGGATTGGGCAAGGCCGGCGAAGTGGCGGACGCCATTCGCAAGGGCGGCCAGTTGGCCCGGCAGCACATGGTGAGTGTATTTCTCAAGGACGCGACCATTCCCCATGAAGTTTACGCGCATTTCGGCGGCGCCAAGGTTCTGTTGCGGCCCGCTTCGCCGGGAACCGGCATCATCGCGGGCAAGACCGTCCGTTCGGTGCTTGAATCGGTCGGTCTCCGGGACATTCTCACCAAATCGCTTGGTTCCAAGAACCCGGCGAACGTGGTGAAGGCGACGCTGGGCGCGTTGCAGCAGCTGCGTTTGAAAGAAGACATTTACAAGAGCCGCGGGATGACAGTGCGGAAGGTGGAAACTCCGTCGGCGCCGCCCGCAATCACCGCTTGATTTTATGCGTTTACACGATCTAAAACACCGGCCGGGAGCCAAGCATCGCCGCAAACGGCTGGGTCAGGGCGAAGGCAGCGGCCACGGCAAAACCAGCGGGCGCGGCGGCAAGGGACAGACCGCGCGTTCCGGCAGTTCCATCCGCATTGGTTTTGAGGGCGGCCAGATGCCGCTGATTCGCCGCATCCCCAAGCGCGGTTTCAACAACGCCCGGCACACGGTGGAATACATTCCCGTGAACCTGGAGGTATTGAACCATTTCGACAATGGCGCGCGGGTGGATGAAGCCGCGTTGCGCAGCCTCGGCCTGGCCAATGGCCGCCTGCCCCGGATCAAGATTCTGGGTTCGGGCGAGCTGAGCAAAAAACTGACGGTCAGCGCCCATGCGTTCAGCGCATCGGCCCGGGCCAAGATTGAGGCGAAGGGCGGCACCTGCGAAATCGCCGGTGCCAAGGCGCCCGCGCCTGCCGCGAAATAGTGCCGGAAATTTATTGAAAAATGCTCGCTTCGATTGTCAACACGTTTGTCAATTGCTTCAAAATTCCGGAGCTGAAGTCGCGCATCCTCTTCACGCTTGCCGTGCTGGCGATCTGCCGGTTGACGGCGTACATCACCATGCCGGGCCTGAATGGCGCGGCCCTGAAGGCGTACTTCGACCACATCCATGCCACCGGCAATTCTCCGCTGAGCATGTACAATTTGTTTTCGGGCGGGGCACTGCAAAATTGCGCCGTGGGCGCCCTGGGCATCATGCCCTACATCAGTTCGACCATTGTCCTGCAATTGCTGACCGCGGTGGTGCCGTCGTTGAGCAAGCTGGCGCGGGAAGACGGCGGTCGTGTCAAGATCATCAAGTACGGCCGGTATCTGACGGTGTTGATCTGCATCGGCCAGGGTTTGTTGATGACCCTCGGCTGGGAGAACCCGCGAAACGTCCCGGGATTTTCAGATTTCCAGGGTGATCTGGTGATTTATCATGGCGCTTGGATCTGGTGGTACCGGTTCCAGACTGTGGTCCTGCTGACGACCGGCACGCTTCTCCTGATGTGGCTGGGCGAACAAATCACCGACCGCGGCATCGGGAACGGCATTTCGCTCATCATCACCATCAACATCCTGGCGCGATTGCCCGACG
>DATMLG010000033.1:0-4699 GCA_035570675.1 Verrucomicrobiia bacterium
AAAAGTTCGGGGGTGAGCAGGGGCGCGCTCATCTCAAGCCGCCACAGCAGCGGCGTCCCGAGGCACGTCCTGGAGAATTTGGGCGATGATCTGGTCGGTGGTGATGCCTTCGGCTTCGGCCTCGAAATTCAAAATCAAACGGTGGCGCATCGCGGCGGTGGCGACGGCCTCAATGTCGTCGAAGCTCACATTGAAGCGGCCCTCGGTGAGGGCGCGGACCTTGCCGGCGAGCAGGAGGCACTGACCACCGCGCGGGCTGCTGCCAAAGCGCAGATACTGATTTGCAATGGGCGCGGCGGTGTCGGATTTGGGATGCGACGCCAGCACGAGACGCACGGCGTAATCCTTGACGTGCGACGCCACCGGGACCTGCCGGACCAGTTTTTGCAACGCTAACAATTGCTCGCGGGCCATCACCTTGTTGATTTGTACACTCAGGCCTTCGGTGGTGCGGGTCAACACTTCGGTCAGTTCACCGGCACTGGGATAGCCCACGATGAGCTTGAAGAAAAAGCGGTCGAGTTGCGCCTCGGGCAGGGGGTAGGTTCCTTCCTGGTCAATGGGATTTTGCGTGGCGAGGACAAAGAACGGCTCGACCAATTTGCGGATTTCGCCGCCGGCGGTGACGCTTTTTTCCTGCATGGCCTCGAGCATGGCGGACTGGGTCTTGGGCGTGGCGCGGTTGATTTCATCGGCGAGGATGAGATGGGCGAAGATGGGGCCGCGCTGGAACTGGAATTCTCGGCGTCCGCCGGCGGCTTCCATGACGATGTTCGTGCCAAGGATGTCGGCGGGCATCAGGTCGGGCGTGAACTGGATGCGGTTGAAGGACAGGTCCAGCACTTCGCTGAGCGTGCGCACGAGCAGGGTTTTGCCAAGACCCGGCACGCCTTCGAGCAGCACATGGCCGCCGGCCAGGACGGCGATGAGCGTGCCTTCCACGATGGCGTCGTGGCCGACGATGACCTTGCCGATTTCCGCGCGCAACGCGGCGTAACTGTCCCGAAACGATTGGATTTGTTCTTCAGTGCTCATGGTGAAGGTATGTAATCAGGAAAAAACGGCGAGGGAAAGACCCGTAGTCAAAATAAATCCCCCCGGCTTCCCCGTGAAACTCCCCGATAACCCGCTCCCAACTTTCAACTCACTGCTTCAAATCGTCGAAATAATCCCGGACGGCGCCCTGATAGGCGCGGGGCACCTTCTCCTGGCTCAACGCGCTCTGGGCGTCCTGCTGCGCGGCGACCGTGGCCTCTTCCAGCGTCACCGTGCTGGTGCCTTTGATGCTGACTCCCTTGAGGGTGATGCTCGGCATCTGGCCGCCGGGCGAGAACTGGCCTTTGACCTGCGTCGGTTTGAGGGCGTCGCTCAACTCGGCGTCGCCGCGGTCCGTCAAGCCTTTCCCGGCCATGTCGGGCCGTTTCATCGCGCTGTTGTCCATGAGTTCCGTTTTCTGGCCCTCGTAACCCCAGCCCCCGTTTTCATCCGCCCAAGTGCCGACGCCGCTGCCGGGTTTTCCGCCGTGGGGATTGAAGCCGGGCCGGGTTGACGAACACTGGCCCCAACTGTTGCAGGTGCCGACGCTCATGGATGCCTGATTGAGCGCATCCATTTCCGCCATGAGAGATTTTGCGTCGCCCATCTGTTGCATGAGCCGGTCAAGTTCCTTGGAGGCATCGGCGAGCGACTGCGCAGCATCCGGTTTCTGGCCCTGCTGCATTTGCTGCCCGGCTTGCGTGAGGAAATCAGCCACCTTCCCGTACTTGCTGCCGGGATCGACCGCCTTGGCGACGTCGCTCATGATTTGTTTGAGCTGTTCGGGGGTGAGATTGGCGGCCTTCAACTGATCAATCATCTTTTGGAGCGTGGCCTGCGCGGCCTCCGGCTGGCCGTTCTTGAGCTGCTCGGCGAGGTCCTTGCCGGTTTTCTGCATCTGCTGTTCAATTTGCTGGACGCTCTTGGCGAGGTCGTTCATCTTTTGCAGGTCATTCATCGAGGCCTGCATGTCCTTGAGAAAAAGACCCGTCTGGCTGGCGGCGAGCGCCTGGATGGCCTGGTCGAGATTTGGCATGTTGAGGCCCATGTCCTGCGCCTGCTTGGACAGTGCGGCGAGTGATTGGGACATCTGATCCTTGGTGGCCTGCCCGAGATTGCCGTTCTTGTCCTGTTCGGCCTTGGCGGCTTCCTGAAGCTTGTTCAACTCCTGGTTCAACTTGTCAATATCCTGCGGCGTGGCGGTGGAATTGCCCATTTGCTTCTGAGCTTCCTCGAGTTGTTTCTGCAACTGTGCCGAGTCCGACGAACTGTCCGCCTGCGCGCGCGCGGCCTGTTGCATCCGTTTCAAGGCCGGGTCCGAATTGAGATTCTGCATCTCCTCCTTCAGACGGTCGCTGACCTTGGTCAAGTCTTTCAGCGCCTCGGTGCGCGTCAGGGCTTTCTTGGTGAATTGATCGCCCAAATCGTTCACGGCATCGAGCGCCTTTTGCGTGGATTCCAAGGCGGGCGGGCGGTTGGACAGGCTTTGCTTGGTCAACTCGACCAGATGCTTCCCGGCATCTTTGATGACATTTTGGTCGGCCTGTTTTTGCACGTAGGCCTTGGTGCGGAACAACGGGGCGAATCCAAGACCAATGGTCAGCGCCAAAAGGAGAAACGCCCAGCGGCTCGCGCGCGTGAGACGGAAGCGCACCAACCGGCGCGGGTCGAGGTCCTTGAGATGCGCGGCGGCATCGGTGACAAGGAGTTCGCGCCAGGATTCGGGGCCGGGAGATTTAGCCAGTTCGAGGGCGGTGCTGAGACGTTCCTGCAAATGCTGCCGTCCATCCACCCAACGCGCGGTTTCGCTGAGGGAATCCTGGCGCCAGCCGCCGATGATCATTCCCACGATGGCGGAAACGACGCCCATTACCGCGGCCGCCTGGATACTCCATGAGGGAAGCGGCAAGAGTTTGTACGCGGCGACCGTCAGGAAGACAATAATCGCGCCAATAAACATTCCCTGCCAGAGTCCGCGCACGGCGCGTTCACGACGTCGGCGCCGGGCCGCAGCCATGAGGGTCTGTTCAATCAGTTGAAGGTCGCCCATTGGATTTTCCTATCTGCCGTCAATGTGCCTCATTAGTCCCCGGTTGGCGAGCCAAAAATAGCCCGATTCCGGCATGGGTTCATTGCTTTTCGTACTCGCCCTTGTTGACTCTTTTCAGGACAGTGAACCCGGCTTTTTTGGCGTCGGAAATCGAGAGCGATTTTGGGGAATTGAAGGTGGAAAACACCTTGCGCACCGGCTTTTTGCAGGCGGGGCAATTGGTCAACTCCTTGGCGTCAAGGGGTCGGCGCAGCGTGAATTTCCCGCCGCAGACGACGCATTTTCCGTCACATATTTCGTATTCGTAGAGGGGCATCGTAATTTTCCATTATAAACACCAGAGCATACACCCGGTTGCAAGAATGAAAAAGGCCGTAAATGGCCCGTTTAGAACCATACATCTGTGAGGCTAGGCAAATGGGCCAAATGTGTGCGAGATTCCGGGGAGTATCCCATACGCGTATGTATAGAAAGCTTGCGGCCCTGTTTGTCCTTGTTTCGCTGTCTTCACGCGGATTGGCGCAAGCTAACACCAATTTTTTGGCGGCCGCGGACTTTTCATTTTTGTCGTATTTCGAATCGCTGGGAGTCAAGTACAAGGACGGCGGGCAGGTGCAGGACGCCTTTCAAATTCTCAAGAACCATGGTGTCAACTGTATTCGCCTGCGCCTCTTCACCAGCAGCCAGGCCCAGGCGGCGAGCAACCCGTACAATTACATCAATAACACGAATTACACTGTGCCCCTGGCAGTGCGCGTCAAAAACGCCGGGATGCTTTTCTCGTTGGATTTTCATTACTCGGACACCTGGGCTGATCCCGGACATCAAGCCACGCCGTCCGCGTGGACGAATCTGAGTTATTCCAACCTCGTCCTGCAAATGCGCGCCTACAACAGCAACACCATCGCGACTTTTGCCGCTGCGGGAGCGATGCCGGATTACGTGCAGGTCGGAAATGAGATCACCGACGGCATGTTATGGCCGAACGGGCAGCTTACGGGAACGTGGAGCAGCACCAATCCATCATGGATCCGGCTGGGCCAGTTGATGACCGCTGCGGTCCAGGGAATCCAGGACGCTTCAACCGCCGCCGGCAAACCCATGCCCAAGATCATTGTTCATATTGACCGGGGTGGAGACTGGGCCACCACCGAGTCGTATTTTCAGAATTTGAACGCCCAGGGAGTTCCCTATGACATTATCGGTGAAAGTTATTACCCATTTTTCCAGGGGACATTGTCAGCGTTGAGCACCTGCGTGACAAATGCGGCCACCACTTTTGGCAAGCCCGTCATTGTTGCAGAGACCGCCTTTCCTTGGACCAACACCTGCCCGGCGTCATGGTTGCCGGACCTTCAGGGCTATCCCCCCAGCACCATCGGCCAGGTCAGTTTCATTGTGGCCGAGGGGCAGATCATCAGAAGCGTGCCCAACGGGCTGGGAGCCGGCATTTTCTATTGGGCGGGAGAATATCAGGCGGCCAACGGCGTGAACGAAGGCGGTTACAACACGGCGTCGTTTTGGGACGCGGGAGGCAATCTGCTGCCTTCGCTCGACGCGATGGTTTCCATCGGCGCTCCTCTGACGACGGGCCCGCCATTGGCGCTGACTCTG
>DATMLG010000034.1:0-2718 GCA_035570675.1 Verrucomicrobiia bacterium
ACGACGATGGCGGTTCGCCCGCGGCCTTGACGGCGTGGAGAAATCCGCCAGCGGTTCCGAGCGGTTCAAGCTCCGAAACGCATTGGACGTTGACGCCGGGAACGGGTTGATTCTGAAAATGCCGCTCCACCACGCCGGTCAGGTAGCCGGTGGAGATGACCATCCGGCCCACGCCTTGTTTCGCAAGGTAGCGGACTACCCATTCGAGGAAGGGCCGGCCGGCGACGGGGGCCATGGGCTTGGGCACGCCGGGCAGCAGATGCTGGACGCGCGTCCCCAAACCGCCGGCCAGAATCACGGCCTTCATCCGGTTCAGCTCGACGCTCATGACATCAACGATGTAAAGCGGTGTGGGAAAATCAGACGTTCGAGTAAATCGTGTTTCGCAGGATGGTGAATCCCTTGATCAATTCCACGATGCCGCGGTCCAGGCCCCATTCGGTCTGGAAACCGGTGCCGAGGAGGCGCTGGTTGGAAACGATGTAATCGCGCTTGTCGGGATCCTCGCCGATGGGTGCCTCAACATAGACAAACTTCGGGAGGTGCTTCTTGATGACGGCGCACAATTCGAGCTTCGAGAGGTTCGCCTCCTCGAGGCCGGCGTTGTAGGGCCGGCCCTTCATCTTCTCGAAATGATTGATGCCATGAATGAACACGCGAACCACGTCGCGGATGTGAATGTAATTGCGCTTGAAATGGCCCTCGAAGATGAGCGCGGCGCGGTCATGAACGGCGCGATAGACGAAGTCGTTCACCAGCAGGTCGAGGCGCATCCGCGGTGATAACCCGAACACGGTGGCGAGGCGGAAGCTGATGCTGTTCTCCCGTTGCAACACCGCCTCATCGGCCTTGACCTTGGTGATGCCGTAGGTGGAGAGGGGGCGAAGCGGCGTTTCTTCCGTGCAAAACTTGCCCTTTTCGCCGACGCCGTAACCGCTGTTGGTGACGGGCATGATGATGCGCTGGGACTTGGACGCGAGCCGGCAAATCATCGCGACGGCATCGAAGTTGATGGTCTGCGTGCCGACCTGGTCCTGGTTGCACAAGGGCACGCCCACCAGCGCGGCCAGCGGGATGATGAGGTCCGCCTTCGCGAGCAGCGGTTTCACGAGAGCTTCGTCGCGCGTATCGCCGCGCACGACCTGGAACTTGTCGTAGTGGCAGGCGTCCATCAGGCTGTTCTGCCCGAAATAGAAATTGTCCAGCACTGTCACTTCGTGCCCCAACGCCAGCAGTGTCGGCGTCAGCACCGACCCGATGTATCCCGCCCCGCCAGTTATCAATATGTTCATGTGATGAGATGTATTTTCAAAATGATCGCGAAAATGTTGCCACGCCCGGCGCGTTCAGTCAGGTTGAAACTTCAGCCGCCCGCGCATGATGGCGGCAAAGAGCGCGGAACAACTGAGCGAACTGTAGAAACCCTTCTCGGACAAAAGCGCGGGAAGTTTGCCGTCGTAGAACACCAGTTCGATCCCCGCCTCAGGAGTGTGGCCCGGGTCGCCGGAGGGATGCGCGTCCGCCACGAAATAGCACCACATGCGGTTTGTGAAACGGCCGATGGCGGGCGAGAGCGTCGTGAGCAGTTCAAATTGGGTGCCGACGTGGCCGGTTTCCTCGAGCAATTCCTTGCGCGCGGCCTGTTCGGGGGTTTCGCCCACTTCCACGTGACCGGAAGGCAGTTCGAGACTGAGGGCGTTGACCGCGGGGCGGAACTGCCGGACGAGCAGCAGCCGGCCGCGCGAATCGAGTGCAACCACGGCCACGAAATCAATGCTGTTGACGAGGTAAAATGGGTCGGCCGAACCGGGGGTGCTGCGCGCCACGATTTGAAACCATTTCGTGTGGAAAACGACCTTGTCCCCGGCGGGAGTTTGCGGCGTGTCATCGGCCATGAGTTTGTCCCGCGATGAAGACCAGTCCGTGCCATTGCACCGCAAGAGAATCTTACTTTTACACGGCCTCAGATTTCATTGGCAACCATATTCTTGATCACCTCGCCGATGGCAAGCGAGGCGGTGGCGGCGGGACTGGGGGCGTTCAAAACATGCAGCGCGCGCCGGCGGTTCACGAAACAAAAGTCCTGGACGAGGTTGCCGTCGGGGGACATCGCCTGCGCCCGCACGCCCGCGCCGCCCGTTTGCAGGTCTTCCGCGCGGATTTCTGGCACGAGCCGCTGGAGGGATTCACAGAACAACCGTTTGCTGAAGGAGCGGCGGAATTCCGCCCAGCTCATTTTTTTGTGCCGGGCCAGAAAACGCCACAACCCGGGAAAGCTCAGCGCATCGAACAAATCGCGCGGATTGAAATCCGTCTTGCGATATCCTTCGCGCGCAAAAGCGAGCACAGCATTCGGGCCCGCCTCGATGCCCCCGTGAATCAACCGTGTGAAATGAACGCCCAGAAACGGGAATTCGGGATCGGGCACGGGATAAATCAAGTTCCGCACGAGAAACTGCCGTTCGGGCTTGAGCTTAAAATATTCGCCGCGGAAGGGAACGATGCGCACCTCGCGCTTTTCACCCGCCAGTTCGCTGACGCGGTCGCAGTGCAGCCCGGCGCAATTGATCACAAAATCCGCCTCGAATTCCCCCGCCGTGGTCCGCACCATCCAGCCGGTGGGCCGTTCCGAAAGCGCGGTGACACAGGCGCGCGTCACCACCCTGCCGCCGGCCTTTTCGATCTCTTGCTGCATGACCTCGCAAACCCTGGGATAAT
>DATMLG010000035.1:0-6769 GCA_035570675.1 Verrucomicrobiia bacterium
AAAGGAGTTTCTGACACTGGACGAGCAGGAGAAAAGTGTTCGTCAGGTGGTGGCGAAACTGGAAACGGGATTTCTGCGTCGCCTGGCGACCCTGCACCATGGATGACGAGCCAAACATGATCGGAAAAAACGTGCCGACCTTCGCCGGGGAAGTCGGCGCAAAAGCGGTCCGCAAGCTCAAGGCGCGCAATTCCACGCAGGGCGTCTGGTTTGGCCTGGGGATGATGGGACTGATTGGCTGGTCGGTGGTCGTGCCGACGCTGCTTGGCGCTGCGCTTGGTATCTGGCTGGACAACCACCATCCGGGCAGGCATCCGTGGACGCTGGCGCTGCTTGTGGTTGGGCTGGCAATCGGTTGTTTGAATGCGTGGCATTGGGTCGCCAAGGAAGACAAGGCCATGCGGGACGAAACGAGGAATGACGATGAGTGACTTTTTGACACTGGTACAGGCCTGCGCGGCGGGCCTTGTGCTCGGCGCAATTTTCTTTGGCGGCCTTTGGTGGACCGTGCGGAAGGGCGTTTTGTCTCCACGACCAGCGTTCTGGTTCCTCGGCAGTTCGCTGCTGCGGATGAGCATTGTCCTCATTGGATTTTATTTTGCCGGGCGCGGAGATTGGAGGCGATGGGTGACCTGTTTGATTGGATTTGTCATCGCGCGTTTCATCGTAATGCGGCTCACCCGCACGCGAATTGAACGTCCCCGCGCCGCATTGAAGGGGGCCGAAAATGCGCCTTAGTCCCGATCAAATGATCTTCTGGCAGCACGGGTGTCTCAAGCTTAACGCCACCATCGCATTCACTTGGGGCCTGATGCTCGTGCTGGCGGTCGGCTCCAAGCTCGTCACCCGAAAGCTTTCCGTGGATCTGAATCGGTCCCGCTGGCAAAATCTTCTGGAAATCGTCGTCACCGGCATCGAGAAACAAATCGAGGAGGTCGGTCTCCGCCATCCGAGGAATTATATCGGTTTTCTGGGCACACTGTTTCTGTTCGTCGCCACGGCCAGCCTCTGCACCGTCGTTCCCGGCTATGAACCGCCGACGGCTTCGCTCTCGACCACCGCAGCGCTGGCGCTTTGTGTTTTTGTCGCTGTGCCGCTGTTCGGCATCGGGGACCAGGGATTGGGCGGTTATTTCAAGTCATACATGGAGCCGACCGTCATCATGCTGCCGTTTAACATCATCAGCGAACTTTCGCGCACGCTGGCCCTGGCCGTCCGCCTGTTCGGCAACATGATGAGCGGAGTGATGATCATCGGCATTCTCCTGACGATCACGCCGTTCATTTTTCCCGTCGTCATGACGGTGCTTGGCCTGCTCACCGGCATGGTGCAGGCCTACATCTTCAGCATTCTGGCCGCCGTCTATATCGCGGCCGCCACGCGCACCGGCAAACCCGGGCCGGCGCTGACACTCAAAACTTGAAACGACCTCGAATCAACCAAAGGAAATAATTATGGACAGCATGACCATCATAGCAGTTGCTTCAATCGTCACCTCCGGCGTGACGATCGCCCTCGGGAGCATCGGACCCGCGCTCGGGGAAGGGCGTGCCGTCGCCACCGCTCTAAGTTCGCTAGCGCAGCAGCCCGACGCCTCCGCCACCATCACGCGAACCTTGTTTGTGGGTCTGGCCATGATCGAATCCATCGCCATTTACTGCTTTGTGGTCTCGATGATTTTGATTTTCGCCAACCCGTTTTGGAACCACGTCATTGCCGGGGCGGCAAACGCGGCAGGAAAGTGAACTTATGTTGATCGACTGGTTTACCGTCGGCGCGCAGGCGCTCAACTTCCTCATCCTAGTGTGGCTGTTGAAGCGCTTTCTTTACCAGCCCATCCTCCACGCCATTGACGCGCGGGAGAAGCTGATTGCCGGCGAACTCGCGGACGCCGACGCCAAAAAAGCTGAAGCCCAAAAGGAGCATGAGGAGTTTCAGAAGAAGAACGAGGATTTCGACCTACAGCGCGCCGCGCTTCTAACCAAGGCGACGGATGAAGCGAAAACCGAACGCCAGCGGCTCCTCGATGAAGCGCGGAAGGAAGCCGATGCCTTGACCGCCAGGCGGCAGGAAGGGCTGCGAAACGACGCTCTTAGTCTAAATCAAGCCCTTCGTCGCCGGACGCAACAGGAAGTATTTGCCATCACCCGAAAGGCGCTTACGGATCTCGCCACGACGAGTCTGGAAGAACGGATGGGCGAGGTGTTTGACCGACGCTTGCGGGAACTGGACGACAAGGCGAAATCCGTGCTTGGAGAAGCCCTTAAGAGGAATCCTGAAGCCGCCCTGGTTCGCAGTACCTTTGACCTGCCGGCGGCGCAACAGGCGGCGATCCAAAATGCACTCAACGAAACTTTCTCGGCCGAAATCCATGTCCGGTTCGAGACCGCGCCGGAACTTGTCAGCGGAATCGAACTTGCCGCCAACGGCCAAAAGGTGGCTTGGAGCATCGCGGATTACCTCATCTCTTTGGAATCGGGTGTCAGCCAACTCCTGAAAGAACAGGACAAACCAGAACCAAAAGCCGGGCCCAAACTTGAGGCCAAGGCGGAACCCGGGCGCCGAACTGATGCCCCGGTTGAAATCGAAGTCGAAACCAAGCCCAAGCCGGAAACTGAACCCAAAACCGGGCTCAAGCCTGAAGCCAGGATCGAAACGAAGGCTGAAGAGCATGAACCTGTTCCGGTGGCCTGATGAACACCGCACCTGAGACTTTGCAGAGTGTCTTCGACAGCACCTTCGCCGGGATCAGCCAGGCGCTGGGGGTTTTTACGCCACAACTGACGCCGCGCGAGGTGGGCACGGTCATCAGTGTCACGACCGGCATTGCCAAGGTTTCCGGCCTTCCCGGTGTGGGCTTTGAGGAGCTGGTGGAGTTTCCCGGCGATGTGCTCGGCATCGCGTTCAACGTGGACGAGAACGAAATCGGCGTTGTGCTGCTCGGCGAATATCAAAATTTGCATGCGGGCGACGAAGTCCAACGCACCGGACGCGTCATGGACGTGGCTGTGGGCGATGGCTTGCTGGGGCGCGTCATTGACCCGCTCGGTCGTCCGCTTGACGACAAAGGCCCGGTGGCGGCGGCCGGGCGCCTGCCCATCGAACGCCCTGCCCCGCACATCATGGACCGCGCGCCCGTCAAGGTGCCGCTCCAAACCGGCCTTATGGTCATTGATGCGCTGATCCCCATTGGGCGCGGGCAGCGCGAGTTGATTTTGGGCGACAGGCAGACCGGCAAAACCGCCATTGCGATTGACACCATCCTGAACCAGCGCGGAAAAAACATGATCTGCGTCTATTGTGCCATCGGCCAGCGCGCTTCCGCCGTCGCCAAGGTCGTGGCCAACCTTCGCGAAAAGGGTGCGATGGATTACACCGTGGTCGTCGTCGCCGAAGGCAACGACGCGCCGGGCCTTGCCTATATCACGCCGTATGCCGCGACCAGCATCGCGGAGCATTTCATGGAAAGGGGCCGTGACGTGCTGATCATTTACGACAATCTGACCAAGCACGCTGAAGCTTATCGCGAACTTTCGCTCCTGCTCCGCCGCCCGCCGGGACGCGAGGCCTTTCCGGGCGACATTTTCTATATTCACTCGCGCCTGCTGGAGCGGGCCACCCACCTGCGCCCGGAACTCGGCGGCGGCTCCCTCACCGCCCTGCCCATCATCGAGACGGAGGCCCAGGACATTTCCGCCTACATTCCGACCAATCTGATTTCCATCACGGACGGACAAATCTACCTCTCGCCGTCGCTGTTCGAATTAGGGGTGCTGCCCGCCGTGGATGTCGGCAAGTCCGTTTCGCGCGTTGGCGGCGCGGCCCAATGGGCGGCCTACCGCGCGGTGGCCGGCGACCTCAAGCTCGCCTACGCGCAGTTCGAGGAACTCGAAACCTTTGCCCGTTTCGGCGCCCGCCTGGATGAAGATACCCGCAAGATCATTGAGCATGGGCGGCGGATTCGTGCCTGCCTCAAACAACCGGAACTCGCCCCGGTCTCCGTGCCCGCGCAAATCAGCGTCCTGCTGGCATTGACCGCGAAACTCTTCGACCCGGTGCCGATGGACCAGATGAAGGACGCCGCGCAAGCCGTGCAAACGGCGGCGGCAACCATTCCGAACGAGGTCAGCGCACGATTCGAGACCGCCGACAAATTGAACGACGAGGATGGGAAAACAATCATCGAAATCGCCCGAAAATCGCTCGCTCGCTTTCTGCCCAAACCAGAGGCAAAACCGGAAGCCAGACCAACTGAACTTGTGGCGAATTCTAAAACCAAAGACGGTGCCCGGTCCAAAACTCAGGCCGGGCCGGAGCCGAAGCCCGTCACCAATCCAAATGATTCAAAGCCTGCCCCCAAGCCCGAAGTGCCGGTCAAGGAGGAGTCATGAGTGACTCTACCGCGAGCCTGCGGCGAAAGATTGTCAGTGCCGGGGATCTCCAATCAGTCGTCCGTACGATGAAAGCCCTGGCTGCTTCGAGCATCGGGCAGTATGAGAAGTCGGTGCGCGCTCTGGCTGACTATTATCGGACGGTGAAACTCGGGCTGGGCGTATGCTTTCGGGAAGGCGAAGCGCCGGCGCCGCTGGTAAAACACAAGCGCCAAACCGATGAGGGCGCCATCGGTGCCGTCGTATTCGGTTCCGATCAGGGACTGGTGGGCCAGTTCAATGACGTGGTGGCCGATTACGCGATCAAGACCCTTGCGGCGTTGCCCGGCAAACCCCAGGTCTGGGCCGTTGGTGAGCGCGTTCATGCCCGCCTGGCGGACGTGGGCCTGCCCATGATGGGACTTTTCGCCGTGCCGAATTCCGTCCAGGCCATCACCCCGCTTGTCGGGCAGATCCAGATCGAGAGCGAAGCGCATCGGGCCAAGGGCGATTATGCGCGCGTTTACGTCTTCCACAACCGTCCTCAGTCCGGGTCGCTTTACGAACCGGCCAGCCAGCGTTTATTGCCGCTGGATGCGCAATGGCAGCTCGGCCTGACAGAAGTCGTCTGGCCAACCAAGATGCCCCCCGAGATCATGTGCGGTGGCACCGCAACTCTGCGCGGACTCGTGCGCGAATACCTGTTCATCTCGCTCTTCCGCGCGTGCGCCGAATCCCTCGCGAGCGAGAACGCGAGCCGGCTGGCGGCGATGGAGCGTGCCGACAAGAACATCGACGAATTGCTGGCGAATCTCCACGGGACATTCCACCGTTTGCGCCAGAGCGGCATTGATGAGGAACTTTTTGACGTCGTCGCAGGCTTCGAAGCTCTGGCCGGTCAATAAAAACTGTATTAGTGGAAAAGCCGCCAGGGAATTTGCAATGACTGCCCGAAGTGCGGAACTGGAAGCGGCCGGTAGGATGAACGAGACGCCAACTACTGTTCCCAACGTCTCCCCAACTTTGGACCTTGGTCCTTGGATTTGGGACTTATTATTACGGATGTCTTAACAGATAATAATTGTTCCCGGGCACAATCGTGTTCGTCACATAATTCGTTCCGTTGACTGGCGATGGAGCTGGTGAAACCGTCGTCCAGCCGCCCGGCGCCGTCACGCTGCCGTTGTTTTCCAGCAAGAATCCGGTCGCGTTCGCCGACCACGACAAAATCGCGTTATTTCCCGATTTGGTGATGAACAGCATCGGCGCGCCGGGCGTTTGCACTGCGTACAGCGACCAGAACCCGCCCGTCAGCGAGTAGTTGCCGTTCGTCATCGGCCCGCCCGCATCGTGCTGCCCGATGGAGCCGCTCACGACATATTGGCTGTTGCTGCTCGTGCCCCCGCCGCCGGAAACCTTGTACCAGTCAATCGAATACTGTTGCGCCGAAACCAGCACCGGCATCAGCAATCCCAAAAACAGAAGTGTTTTTTTCATAGGCACGTCATTTCTGTGATGCAAGCTGCTTCACGGTTGTTTCCAGTTCGTTCAAGCGTTCCGCGAGCGAATCATTCTGCTTTCTTAGACTCTGAATCTCCGCGTCCTTCTCATCCAGCTTTTCGTTCAATCCCTGGATGGCCGCCAGCGAAACACCCGCTTCATCCGCGCTGTTCAGCATCTTGTCGTTGGCATTGAAGGGAAAGGCCGCGTGAAAATCCTGCGCCATCGGACCTACATGCCGGTCGCCATAACCCTTGTAATTCCACTCCATCAACGGCAGGCTCGCCACCTTCTCCAACACCTGACGCGCGTCCACCGGCTGAAAATTCTCCTTCGCATTCCGGTCGCTCGTGAACGACCAAGAACCCGAGCCGGGCGTCCAGGAAACCGTCTGGTTGGTTCCGTTGGTGCTGCCGCTGCTGAACACCACGCCCCCGGAGGCGCGCACGTTGAAAGTGTTTGTTCCCGCATCGGTGAAGTCCACATCGGTCGCATCGGCCCAAACAAATGAGCCGGTATCTGTCGCCTTCGCCCGGTGCCCGGCCGCGAAACTATTGGTAGATGCCATATTTTGATCACCACCCGGAATCGTGCCAAAGCTGCCCGATACCACATTGTTGGAACCGCCGCCAATTGTCGCGTTTTGTGCGCCGGTCTGGATCCGGTTGGTTAAGCCGCCACCAATCACCGAACGCATGGCACTGTTCCCAATCTGGTTGGCACCGCCACCGCTAATTGTCGCGCCGTTCGCGCCGAGCAGGATCTGGTTGCCGACGCCGCCCCCAATCGTTGACCCCGCGGAGGACGCCAGTATCTCATTATCAATGCCCCCGCCAATGACAGCATTCAGCGCCTGATTCGTGTTGAACGTGCCGCCGCCAATCGTCGCACCCGCGGCA
>DATMLG010000036.1:0-3317 GCA_035570675.1 Verrucomicrobiia bacterium
CGGTGACGACGATTTCCAGAAGGTTCTGCCAGCGCGAACGCTCCAGACTCGTGGACAGTCTGCGCGTGACGAGTTTGGAACCGCCTGCCAGCACGAGCATCAATCCCCACGTGAACACAATGGTCGCGTTGAGTTTGAAAAAACCGTGCTGCCAGTAGATCAGCCCATCGGGACTAAGGCGCATGGCTGCCCTCCAGTGCCGGGCGGGTTCGGGTTTCTCCGCGTCAGACGCGTCACGGCCAGGCGGGCCATCACGAATCCCAGCAAACACACCAGCATCCGCTCCCACTGACGGTCCGCCGCAAAATAGAATCCCGCCAGGACGATACCCGTTCGCAGCAGAAGGCTGCCCAAGAACCAAAGCGCCGGCCGTCTGGACCGGATGCCCCGGCGTACCGTCCACCAAAGGCCACCGAAAAAAATCGCGCCGAGTGCGCCGCCCGCGATCGCTGCCAGCATCAGTGCGAGTGTTTCAGTCGTTGTCATCTTGAGTTATCGTCATCCTGATCGTTGTGCATTGCCTTATCTTCCTGGGCAACCCAGTGCCACGCATTCAAACAACCGATTGCCAGCCCAGCCACCAACAACGCCAGTGACCAGGAATGCCCACCCGGATGGTGCCTATCCAGCCAGACACCCAGCGCGGTGCCGAGCAGCGTTGGGACGGCCACCGACCAGCCGATCAGCCCGATCATGCCCAGGCCGTACCAGACACCTTGGGCGTTGCGCCGCGCCCTCAGCTTGCGCGCCGCCTTCGCGCCGACTTGCTCCGCGAAGGACTTTCCTTTCCCCGAGGTTCTCCTGGCCGGGTCGCTATTCATGATTCGTGCTGAACCAACATCAAACGCCGGAAAAAGCCCGCTTCCAATTTCGCTGTTGCCGAACGCACGCTTTGCTCGTGCTCGTCCAATGTCAAAAAATCCCGCTTCACCGAATCACGTAATTGGCCGAGGTCCGCGCCGCCCACAGCGCGGCGCACGGACACCAGGACGTCCGGGCCGGCCTTGACCAGCACGCCCTCATCCACAGCGACGAAAACTTCTCCCTCAGCCTCCGTCTGGTAGACGAAAATTCCCGGCACGAGCGCCGCTACACAATCTAGCCGGTGCGGCAGAAGTCCAAATGAGCCCTCCTGCGTCTCCGCGACAATGCGCACCACGGCGGTTTTCTCGGCGAAGATTTGGGATGGCAGGAGAATCTTGAGTGTCATGTTGCCTCCGCCGCGTGCGCGATCTCAGGTTGAACTTTTACTGCCAGGTCGGCCGCTGGCTTTACCCGTTGCCCTGGCGCTGGCTGACCCTCTTTCGCCTTGTCCATCGCTTCGTCAATTGTCCCAATCATGTACAACGCGCTTTCCGGGTAGTCCTTGAGCTCGTTGTGGAGGATTTGGTCGCAGCCGTCGAGCGCATCTTTCAAACTGACCAGCTTTCCCTGTAGACCAGTGAACTGCTCGGTCGTGAAAAAGGGTTGTGTGAGAAAACGCTCCAACCGGCGGGCGCGGGCGACGACGTTGCGGTCCTCCGGCGAAAGTTGCTCCAGCCCGAGCATGGCAATGATGTCCTTCAGTTCCGCGTATTGCGCCAGCGTCCGCCGGATTTCCTGCGCCAGCTTGTAATGCCGTTCGCCGACGATGCTCGGGGTGGCCATTCTGGAACTGGATTGCAGCGGGTCGACGGCTGGAAAAAGTCCTTCGCTCGTCCGTTTGCGAGAGAGCACAATCGACGCGGAAAGATGCGAGAACGTATGCACCGCGGCCGGATCGGTAAAGTCATCCGCCGGAACATACACCGCCTGGATGGAAGTAATGGCCCCGCTATCGGTATTGGCGATGCGCTCCTCAAGCCCCGATAATTCGGTGCCCATCGTGGGCTGATAGCCCAGGCGCGACGGCATTTGTCCCATCAGTCCGGAAACCTCCGAGCCGGCTTGAATAAACCGGAAGATGTTGTCGATCAGCAACAATACATCGCGATGCTCGTCGTCGCGAAAATACTCCGCCATCGTCAGCGCGGTGTGGCCTACCCGAAAACGGCTGCCAGGAGGCTCATTCATCTGGCCGAAGATCATGACCATATTGGGCAGGACGCCCGCTTCCTTCATGTCGTGATAAAGCTCTTCGCCTTCGCGGCAACGTTCGCCGATGCCGCAAAAAATGCTCACGCCCTCCTGATGCCCGATCATGTTGTGGATCATTTCGGTCAGCAATACCGTTTTGCCAACGCCTGCCCCCCCGAAGAGTCCCGCCTTGCCGCCCCGCTCCAGCGGTGCGAGGACATCGATGACCTTGATACCGGTTTCGAAGATTTCAGACTTGGTGGAACGCCGCGCCAGCGGCGGGGGAGCCCGGTGCACGGAGCGCCATTGCACATCGGACAACGCCGCGCCGCGATCGATGGCATTGCCAAATACGTCAAACATGCGCGACAGAATTCCTTTGCCTACGGGCGCCTTTAAGGGGCCTCCAGTGTCCTCCACCGCCATGCCGCGGGCGAGTCCCTGCGTGGGAGTCAGCGCAATGCCACGAACGTGACGCCCATCCCGGTGCGCCAGTACTTCGATGACGATTCGCCCGCCATCTCCAGCGCGCAGCACCGCGTAGATCGGCGGCAGATGCTGATCAAACTGAATGTCCACGACACTGCCTCGCACCGAGACGACTACGCCGGGGTTCAAGATATTAGTCTTGCTGTCCATGTTCACTGACGTCTGTCACCGCTGATCTAACTTGGTTACGCTTTTTATCCGGCAGGCTCTGTGTGTCGCTCTGATTCCACTTCCAGTCGCGAATTTCCGGCATATCCTCACCGTATTTGTCGATGTATTGCCTGTGCTCGATCAGCTTGTCCATGAGCTGTTGCTTCAGATAGATGCCCTTGTCGCCAATCTCAGGCACGCGGTCGATGGCGTCCATTACGAGATGGAAGCGGTCCAGATCGTTCAGCACGGTCATGTCGAAGGGTGTGGTTATGGTTCCTTCCTCTTTGTAGCCGCGGACGTGAATATTATGGTGGTTTGTCCGGCGGTAGGTCAGCCGGTGGATCAGCCAGGGATAGGCGTGGAAGGCGAAAATAACGGGTTTGTCCCTGGTGAAGAAGTCGTCGAAATCCGTGTCGCTTAGTCCATGCGGGTGCTCGGTTTGAGGCTGCAATTTCATGAGATCAACGACGTTGACCACCCGGACTTTCAGGTCGGGCAGATGCTTTCGCATGATGGAAACCGCAGCGAGCGTCTCCAGCGTGGGCACGTCGCCGCAGCAGGCCATGACGACATCCGGCGTCAAACCCTGGTCGTTGCCGGCCCACTGCCAGATGCCGATG
>DATMLG010000037.1:0-2511 GCA_035570675.1 Verrucomicrobiia bacterium
ACGCTGACCCGCTGCGCGTTGGGCGCCCAGACCGCAAAGCTGGTCCCGGGCACGCCGTCGATGACGCGGAGTTGCGCGCCGAGCTTGTCGTAAATCCGGCGCTCATCGCCCTTGCCGAACAAATACAAATCGGTTTCTCCCAGGGTCGGCAAAAACGAATAGGCGTCGCGCGTCCGGCGAACCGCGCCCTGATAATCAGTGATGATCAGGTCGTAGGCATAAACCTTTTGCGCGGCAGGGCTGACCCCCTCGTAAAGACCGGACGGGTCGAGTTGCCGGAGTGGAAAGGCCGGTTTGCTTTTCTCGTGGGTGGGCTGGACCTCGACCTTCGCGGCGTTCGGCAGGAGCGCGCGCACGACCACTCCCGAACCGTCTCCCAGCGGATGCATTCCCAAAAATTGGTGCGGAGTGCGTTGGCGGGCCTGAACCAAACTTTGCAGTTCTTCTTGCGTGAGGAGCATGGCGAAAAGAATATAACAAGGGCCGGACCCGCTGGCGACAAATCAATTCAAATCAATGCGTGCGGATGCGACGGCAGACACGCGTCAAGGAAGAATGCGCGCAAGCTGGGCGGCATGCACGTCCAGCCCGGCTTCGGTCCAGACCACGCGGTCGGACAACTCAACCTTTTTCTCCGCCGGCCACTGGGCATCGAGACGTTGTTGTATCTGCTCCGCGCTCCAGCCGCGTGCTGACAACCGTTGCCGTTGAGTTGCCGCGCTGCAGGCCACGCAGATGACCATGTCAAAGTGCGCGGCCGCGTCCGTTTCATGCAGCAGGGGAATGGTGACCACCGCCCGGTCGCGGCCTTCAGTCCGCCACTCATCAAGTTGTTTCCGCCAGGCGGCGCGGATGCGGGGATGCAGGATGTTTTCCAGGCGCTTGCGGGCATCCGCATCGCCAAAGACGCGCCGCGCGAGTTCATCGCGACGGAGATGGCCGTCAGCGCCGAGCATGGTGCGGCCGAAAGCGGTTTGAATCTCCACGAGGGCGGGCTGGCCGGGTTCAACAAGCTGCCGCGCCAACATGTCCGTGTCCACCACCGCGAGGCCCCTTTCCCCAAGGATCCGGCCGGCCGTGGATTTGCCCATGCCCACTCCGCCGGTCAGACCGTAAGTTTTCATGGGTGTTTGCCCGCCGGTGAAAGAAGGGGCGATGCGCCGGCGCTCGGGCGCTTCAGGCGACTACTGGGGTGCTGCCACACTCACGCGATAGAGATGACCGGTGCTGAGCGAATCCAGAAGCCTTACCCGGCCGGCTGTGGCGCCTTGAACAAAATTCGTCCGCACCTGCCAGCTTGTGTTCGCCAGGGTCCGGTAGTAAAGGGTGTTCGTGGAATAGGCCTGCGCATACCAGGAAATCGCGGCCATGGGAGTCGAACCAACATTGGTCGTCCCAATCTGCAACTGGATGTTCTGGGGCGTCAGCGGCACGGGCGGTTCGGAAGGAAGCCCGTAAGCCTGCACATAGGCGCTGTTCACGGAGAAAGTTTCACCATCGCTGTAGGTAACCTTGGTGGCCGAGAAATGCCCGACATTGTTGTTAAGCCAGACGAGGTGGCCTCCGCCGGCGGCCTGGCCGGCGAGAAGGGTGGAGATATCAACGTTATTGATGCTGGCCTTGAGGAAATAGATGGTCACGTTGGGGTCAATATTGAAAGCAGTGTACTTGCCCCCCTGAAAGTTCGTGGCACCATCCTGCAACTCAAGCTGGTCCACATATATCGCATATGGATTGACGGTGTCAAAATTCGCTCCTTGAAAATGGAATACACTGTTGTTGTTTCCACCGTCGAGAATGAGCTGGCCAATGGGAACATTGCTGACCATGGTTGGCAAAAGAGAGCCGACGCTGGTCGGGAAGGCCACGGGCACACCAGCCCAGTAGTTCTGACACACGGCATTGGACCGGCACGCGCTGGTGACCGAGGTGCCCAGCAGGCCGCTTGCAGAGGTCGGCGCGGTAAGCAGGCTGAAGCCATCACCCGACGAGAGAAAATTTACAGGATTGATAAGAGCCGAACTGCCGGCCGCGGTAAGGTCGGTCAACAGGCCCGTCGGGGCGAGGTTGAGGAACCCGGTCGCGCTGAGTGTTTCGTTGTTGATGGTGAGGCTTCCGCTGGATAGTGACATGTCCCCGTCAGAGGCGTTCATTTGCCCGTTGGTGATGACCGCAGTGGTCGCGGTTACGGAAATGGGACCAAATTCGGACAGAACAAAACCGGTATTCGTAAAGATATTTGCCCAAAAAATGTCGCCGCCGCCGCTTAATATCGTGCCGCCATTGACCACGGACTGCCACGGCCCATCGCCAAAGGAAGGATTGTTGGGGTCCTGGCGTATTTGGAAAAAGGCCGCGTTCTCCGTTTCCAAAACTCCATAATTTGTAAAATTCTCCATGCCCGGCAGGTTTCCCGAAAAGAGGTCGAAAGGTTGCAGCGGCAGGAAATCAAGCTCGCCATTTGGCGTGACGGAGCCGAAGGCGTTGCTGGTGATGGTCAGGTTTTGGGCG
>DATMLG010000038.1:0-4994 GCA_035570675.1 Verrucomicrobiia bacterium
ACGCAGAGAACAACTTCCAGAACATGGAAGACGCGGCGTCGCCGAATCCGTAGGCGATTTTTTCTTTGAGGCGTATTGGCTCGTTCTGCATGTGTTGGCTGGATGAGGTTTGAGGTTTTACGCGCGGTCCGCGGGCGCCGACACCGGGCCGGCGATGGTAAGATTGAGCGGGCGTGATGTCATGGCTTGGGACTAGGCTGCGATTGCGGGGGAAGAATTTCGAGCCAAATCTCCGTAGCGAATTTTGGTGACATTGCGATGAATTGACCAGTTTTCGGCCGCGGCGTCCAGCCCGGTATTCGGAACCACGACCCGCAGGCGTGGCGGACACAATTCTTCGCCGCCATGCGAAATTATTTTCCCCCCATTAGCCGTAAAAAGGCATGAAAAGGCGTGAAAAGGCGGAACAAAACCGATTCTGTTCCGCTTATTGTTCCGCCTATTCTTGCCTGCACGTTCCCCAAAGACACGCCCCGGCCTTCGACAGTTGGCTCTTTATGTTTTTCATCGACGGCTTCCAGGGTTTCGACGGCAACAACGGCGATGACCCGGCGCCCCGCGCCGCGCCCGCCCGGGTTCCGACTGGGCCGCCGTTTTTTAGTTTTATCCTCTCATCAGGCATGGACAAGGAGTGTCCGACCCACAAAAAAAATCGAGATGATTTACCTGATAGCCACAAATTGCCGCGCCAGCGGGGGCGCGATATCAGGAATTTCCGGCTTTCCCTGGGGATTCCAAATGGGTCGCACCCATGGGCAGATGAGCGTATTTGGCGACGGCCTGGGCGCGGGAACGGACGTGAAGTTTTTCGTAAACGCGACGAATGTAGGTGTTGACGGTCTGGACGCTGATCTTGAGCATCTCGGCGATTTCCTTGTAGAGGTAGCCGCGGGCGAGGAGTTCGAGGACTTCGCGTTCGCGCGGAGACAATTCCACGGTCTGGCCCTCAGACTCAGTTTCATTCCGGCGAAATGATTGGACGACCTTGCGCGCGATCTGGCTGCTCATGGGCGAGCCGCCGGCGTGAACATCCTTGAGGGCGTCCAGCAACTCGCGCCGCCGCATTTGTTTCAAAAGATAGCCGCTGGCACCGACGGCCAGGGCGTCGAAGATGTGGTTGGCGTCTTCATAGACGGTGACCATGACGAACTGGGTCTCCGGGAGGCGCGGCTTCAGGCGGCGGACGCATTCGATGCCGTTCATGCCGGGCAGGTTGATGTCAAACAGGACGACGGACGGTTTTTCCTGGGGCAAACTGGCGATGGCGCTCTCGGCGTCGTCGTATTCGCCGACGAGACGGAAATCTTCGGCGCCGCGAATCCACCCGGCAAGAATTTCCCGCGCGGGTACATCGTCTTCAACGATTGCCACTCCTATGCTCACTTCTTTATTTGACTTCAAGTTACCTTAAGGGTGGGGCTGGTAAAAGTCATGTCACACATATTGATGACACATCCGGCCGGGGATTCAAATGGTTTTCGGCGGTGCGGCCACATCCACGAAGAATTTGATTTCCGTGCCCGCGCCGGCCCGGCTGTGGATTTCGCAGCGTCCGGCGATTTTATCCAGGCGCTGGCGGGTGTTTTTCAAACCATTGCCACGGCCCAGGCGTTGCGGCGCGGAGTCGGATTCCGTCGCTTCGGCGTCAAAGCCCCTGCCATTGTCGCGGACGGCAAGGGTAAAGCCGCGGTAATTGGTCTCCAGCACGACCGAAACTTCCGTCGCGCCGGAATGTTTGACGACATTATGCAGCGCCTCCTTGAAGGCGAGGAAGACGTTGTGGCGCACTTCGGCGGTAATCGGCCAGGGGGGCAATTGCAAAGGAACGTCAAGCCGGCATCGTACATTGATGGGAACCAGGTACTCCTGGGCAAAATTTCCGAGATAACTCGCGAGGCTGTCGAGCGTGTCATGGTGGGGATTGACCGCCCAGACTATTTCGCCGAGGGCGCGGGTCAAATCCAGCGCCGTGTCGTAGATGCGGTCCAACTGGGCGGCGGCCCGCGCCGGGTTGGAGAGTTCGCCCTGCGCGGACTGGCTCAACAGGGAGATGCGGGTAAGGTTTGCGCCGAGATGGTCGTGGATGTCCCGGGCGATGCGGGTGCGTTCGCGTTCAACGGCCTGCTGGCGCTGGATGATGTCGAGCTTGCGGCGCAGGCGGCGGCGGGTCAGGAGCAGGACATTTCCGGCGATGAGCGCCACGGCGGCCAGCACGGCGGCGGCCCGAAACCACCAAGTCTGCCAAAATTGCGGCAGCAATGTGAATGCCAGCGAGGCGCCGGCCTCGTTCCAGACGGCGTCACTGTTGCAGGCGAGGACGTGGAAGGTATAGTTGCCCGGCGGGATGTAGGTATATTCCGCGACGCGTTTGGTTCCCACGTCCACCCAGTCCTTTTCCCAGCCTTCAAGCCGGTAGCGGAAGCGCATTTTTTCCGGAGCGATAAAACTCAGGCCGGTGTAATGAAATTCAAAGCGCGCCGAGCCGGGCGGGATCTTTAGAACGGCGTCGGTGCTGGTGTTTTCCGCCAGCGTGCGGCCGTTGGCGATCACTTCCTCGATGACGACGAGAGGTTCCAGCCGGTTGACCCTGGCATTTTCAGGATTGACGAGGACGACGCCCCTGCCGGTGGGAAAACCAATCCGTCCATCGGCCGTCAGCGCGGCCGCAGGTTGAAAACCGCCGGAACAAGTCAGGGAAGGCATGCCGTCGCCCTTGCCGAAGGCGAAGCAATTGAGGGGGGCGGGATTGCCTTCGGCGCAACCGTCGAGGGCCCTTTTTGAAACGCGGAAGATGCCGCCATGCGAGCTGATCCAGAAATGCCCGTCGCCGTCCTCCTCGATGTCGCTGATAAAACTGTTGGGCAAGCCTTCCGCGGTGGTGATGGCGGCGAACGCCCCGTTTTTGAAACGGATGAGGCCGCCGCCGTAGGTGCCAATCCAGAGCGCACCATCAGCGTCCAGGTGAAGGCACTGGATGTAATCATTCGCCAGGCCGTCGTTTTTGCCGTAATGTTTCACCACGCCATTTTGCAGCCGGCCCAATCCGCCGCCGAGCGTGCCGAACCAGACGGTTCCGTTGGTTTCCTGCGCGATGGCCCGCACATCCGGCACGTTAAATTCGTTCGTCTGCCCGAACCAGTTGAGCGAGCCATTCTGGTAGCGAAGCAGACCGTTTTCGGTTCCGATCCAGGTTACACCGTCCGCGCCATGAAGAATGGCGGCCATGGGGACGTTAAGATTTTCCAGGCCGGGTGGAATCACGAAGCGGTCGGCCTGTTTTACAAACATGCCGCCGCCCCAGGTGCCCGCCCAGATCCTGCCCTCCCGGTCTTCCGCGGTGCACCAGACGAACTGATTGGAAAGTCCCGCGCTGCTTCCGAAATGCGTCCAAGCTCCATTGAGATACCGGTATAACCCGGCGCCCTCGGTGCCCACCCAGATCGCGCCGTCGCGCGCAGCGGTTGTGGAAAGGGCCACGCGGCCCTGCCAATGGTCGGGCGGGTCAATGGTTTCAACCTTGCCGGGATGGAGCGCCACCAGTCCGTCGCTGCCCGCGCCGGTCCACAAAGTGCCTTCCCGGTCTTCACTGAGGCAGCGGATCCAATCATGCGGAAAGCCCTCCGCCTTGCTGAAATGCCGCACCGTGCCGTTCGGGAACACCAGGTAAAGCCCTGAATCCACCGTGCCCATCGCGAGACAGCCGGACCTGGTTTCGAGCATCGCCGTGAGCGTCGAGTTGGAGGGATTTGGGCCGCGGTCTTCCGTCCAGCCGCCATCGTTCCACTTGCGCACGCGGCCATCGCCGGCAATCCAGACACCGCCGTCCTGGCCGGCGCAAATGCCCTCAACGTAGTTGACGACGGGACCGGCATTGCTTGCCAGGGTGAGCGGGACCAGCCGGCCCTCGTCGAGGAAGGCGACTCTTCCGCCGCTGGCCACCCAGAGCGTGCCGACGGAATCTTGGGCCATTTGCACCACGCCATTCCAGTTTGGCAGCGCGCGGGTCGCGCCGTCGCGCGTGCGCACAAGGATGCCTTCCTTGTTCAACAACCAGAGGGCGCCGTTTCGATCCGAGCCGATGGCGGAAATTTTTCGATGGACTCCCGTCCGGAGGAGTTCCTGCGCCTCGAATTTTCCGTCGCGATAACACGTGAGGTCCCCGCGTTCATGGCCGATCCACAGGTCCCCGAGCGGATCTTCATAAAGGCTGGTGATGCGGTCGCTTTGCAAACCCGGCTGGGTTGAATTGTTAAATACGGTAAAGCGCACGCCGTCGAAACGCGCCAGCCCGCTGTAGGTCGCAATCCAGAGATAGCCGTCGCGCGTCTGCAAAACCGCCGTGACCGCGTTGTCGGGCAGGCCGTTGTCCGTCGAGAAGGTTCTGGTGAAATAATCCGGCTGGGACGGTTCCGCTCCCCGAATGCAAAAGCTGGCCAGGAAAAAAAGCGCCGCAAGAACGAAGGTTTTTCCGGAGATTTTTGCGGAAACGACGGGCGGTGCGCGCAGGATTGCCGCCGGGGGTATCAACGCTGACCGTTGGGTGGACACAACCAGATACTCGTCTCCATCAACATCCCGCGCAAGTAAAACCGAAGGCAACCGGGTCCGCAGGCGGACGCTATTTGTTCCGTTGGAGGAGATGAGCGGCGAGGGCCTCGAGCGCGACCGCCCGGCCGCGGAAGATGTTCAAGGAGGCAAACGCGCGGCCGGTCAATTGCCGGGCGATTTTGCGCGATTTTTCCAAGCCGACGATTGCCGGGTAGGTGGCCTTTTGGGCGGCGGTGTCCTTGCCGGCGGTTTTGCCGAGTTGCTCGGATGTCTGGGTGACATCGAGGATGTCGTCAATAATCTGGAAGGCGAGGCCGACATTATAACCAAATTGCGTCAGCGCTTCGAGCTGGGGCGGCGTGCAGTTGGCGCTCATGCCACCGAGCCGGACGGAACAGCAGAGCAGGGCCGAGGTTTTACGTTCGTGAATGTAACGAAGTTGGGCG
>DATMLG010000039.1:0-23397 GCA_035570675.1 Verrucomicrobiia bacterium
GAGGTTGCCGGTCTGGAGGTCGAAGCGCCGGATTTGGGACGGCGAGACGTAAATGTCCTCCGGGCAGGGCAGATAATTAAAACTTTGCGAACGGAGAAACCCAAAGCCCTCGGTCAAGACTTCGAGCACGCCCTCGGAGAACAGCACGCCGCTGCGCTCGGCGTTTTTTTGCAGGATGTGGAAAATGACCTCGTGCTTGCGCATCGTGCCGAAGTTTTCCACGCCCAGGTCCTTGGCCATATGGTTCAACTGGGTCATGGTCATCGCCTGGAGCTTCGCGATATTCAGGGACGTGGCGATGACATCGCGCTTGCCGGCGGCCGGTACGGCCTCTTTTTCAGTTTCCCCGTGGGCTTCGACGGGCGTGGTGGGCGGCTGCAATTCCATGTCCGCCGGGAGAGGGGCGGAAGCTTCAGCCTCGGCAACGGCGACATTGCCATTGGCGGCATCGCCATCGGGGACATCGCCGTCCGGGCGCTTCCCTTTGGCGGGGGCCTTTGGTTTGAAGGGCTTTTTGGTGCTGACTCTGGGCATAATTAAAATTGGTTAAAATGTCTGACGGTCGCGGCAAGGTTCAAACGCCGGTCCGGCGGCTTTCCGCGACCGCGAGGTTGGATGGTCCCAAATATATTTTAACAACCGTTCAAAGCGACAGCCATGCGCGGCACATCGAAAGATTGATTACATCCATCAATACGGCAAGGGAAATCTTGCGGTCAATTCACGGACACGTTGCCGCACTTTGGCGATGGTGTCAACATTCTTAATGTCGAGCAGGACTTCGCTGATCATGTCGGCGATGGCGGCCATCTCGGGTTCCTTCATGCCGCGGGTGGTGACGGCGGGGGTGCCGAGGCGGACGCCGCTGGCCTGGAAGGGCGAACGCGTCTCGAAAGGAATCGTGTTTTTGTTGACGGTGATGCCGGCTTCGTCGAGGGCGATCTGGCAGTCCTTGCCGGTGAGGCCGCGCGCGCCGACGTCCACGAGCATCAGATGATTGTCCGTGCCGCCGCTGACGAGACGGTAGTTGTTGTTCTTCATGCCCTCGGCAAGGGCCTTCGCGTTCTTGAGGATTTGCGACTGGTACACCTTGAACTCCGGCTGCAATGCCTCGTGGAAACAGACCGCCTTGCCGGCGATGACGTGCATCAACGGGCCGCCCTGGATGCCGGGAAACGCCTGCGAGTCGATTTCCTTGGCGTAACGTTCACGGCAAAGGATGAGGCCGCCGCGCGGGCCGCGGAGCGTTTTGTGAGTGGTGGTGGTGACAAAATCAGCATGTTCAATGGGGCTGGGATGCAGGCCGGTGGCGACCAAGCCGGCGATGTGGGCAATGTCCGCCAGCATAAGCGCGCCGACTTCGCGCGCGATTTCGCCCATGCGGGCAAAATCAATGATGCGCGGGTAGGCGCTGGCGCCAACGGTGATCATCTTGGGCCGGTGTTCGCGGGCGAGCTTGGCGAGCTGATCGTAATCAATCTGCTCGTCCTCCTTGCGTACGCCGTAGTGGACGATTTCAAAAAACTTGCCGGAGAAATTCGCCTTGTTGCCGTGGGTGAGATGGCCGCCGTGGGAGAGGTCCATCGTCAGCATCTTGTCGCCAGGCTTGAGGAACGCGAAATAAACGGCCATGTTGGCGCCGCTGCCCGAGTGGGGCTGGACGTTGGCGTGTTCCGCGCCGAAAAGTTTGCGGGCGCGGTTGATGGCCAACTGCTCGACGGTGTCCACGTTTTCGCAGCCGCCGTACCAGCGCTTTTTGGGATAGCCCTCGGCGTATTTATTCGTGAGGACGGACCCCTGGGCTTCCATGACCGCGGGGCTGGTGAAATTCTCGCTGGCGATGAGTTCAATGTTTTCCTGCTGCCGCAACCGTTCCTGGGAAATGGCGGAGGCGATTTCCGGGTCCACGGCGGCGAGCTTGAGTTCGTTGGCGGAGGCGATGTTTTCCATTTTAATGATACGGCGTTCGTGGCGTCCGCCCTCAAAGTGGGCTTTGAGGAAGGCGTCCACAATTTTTTTGGCGAGTTCGGGCGGCGTGATGCGCGCGCCGAGGCAAAGGACATTGGCGTCGTTGTGCTTGCGGGCAAGCACGGCCATGGTCTCGTCAAAAGCCTGCGCGGCGCGGATGCCGGTGATGCGGTTGGCGGTCATGGACATGCCGACGCCGGTGGTGCAGACCAGGAGGCCAAGCTCGGCCCTTTCGCACAGGACGGTTTGCGCGACGGCGGCAGCGTAATCAGGATAATCGGAGGGGGCGGTGGAATGGGCGCCCACGTCCACATGCGTCACGCCCTGTTTCTCAAGATATTCCTTGAGAATCTCCTTCAACTCAAATCCGCCGTGGTCGGCGCCGAGGGCCAAAGTGACCGTGCCGCTGGACGCGGGTGTGACGGGCACGGCAGTGACGCCCTGATCAATGAACCGAAACAACGAGGCGATGCCCTGTTCAATCTGGTCGCGGCAGTTCAGATACACGTCGTAGGAACCGCCGATGGGGTCGCTAATGTCCTTTTCAAAGATGTCAAGAGTGTCGTCGAATTCGCGGAGAAGGAAGGTCTTTTCGGCGGCCTGTGGATAGAGGAGAAAAACGGTGTCCACATGGCTGTGCGTCATGCCAAAAATGTAATCCGCTTCCTGGACAAGTTCGGCGGTGAGCTGGCGGCTGCGCTGGCGGGAAATGTCGATTCCAAGTTCCTTGACCGCCTGCACGGCATAAACGCTGGGCGTCTGGCCGGGAGTGGCGCCAATGCCCGCGGACATGACCTGGATGTCCCGCCGTCCGCGGGTAAGATGCCGGAAGATGCCTTCAGCCATGGGGCTGCGGCAAATATTTCCGGTGCAGACAAAAAGGACGGTTTTCATGACATCGTCAACTGGCTCAAGTTTGGGCGGGCGGCTGAAATCGTCAACCGCGAAATCAAGGGGCGCGGGGCTGCCGAAGCGCTGAAATACCCTTGACCAGATCCAGAGCGCGCGCCAAAACAGGGTCGCGGACCATCAACTTGTCCGCGTCATTCGCAGCCGCATCCCCTTCCCCCGGCGCCGGTTCGCCATACTCCAGTTCCATTCCGGGGCGTTCCTTGCGCTCGCGGATCAAGTCCGCTTCCGTCAGGTGCGGATGCAAAGCGCGGTTGGTGGATTGGGCGGAAGCGGCGTCCAGACCCGCGAGGTCGTTGGAAGAGGTGATGGCTTTGAAGGGGTCGGCGTAATAGGCCTTTTCGTCGTCGGATTTGACGTTGATCTGGATGTCGGGCTTCACACCGTTGGCGGACAGGGCGTCGCCGTTGCCCAATTTTACAGCGGCGGTGGCGATGCGCAAATACTGGCCGTTCTTCAGCGGATAATTACGTCCAATCGTTGCCTCGCCGGCGGTGGTGGAACCCAAGATGACCGCCTGGGCGTCCTCGCGCAAAACGGCGGCCAGCGCCTCGGCGGCATCGGAAGTTTGATGATTGACCAGCACGACGAGCGGCAGCGCGATGGCGTCCTTGTTGGCCTTGGAACGCACCGGGCCGCTGCCCCAATCGAGCAACGGCATTTCCCGGGAGATGAATAAATTGGCGGTGGCGACGGCGGCATCGTAGTCATGGCCGCCGGCGAAACGAAGGTCCACAATAATGCCCTTCAGTTGGTTCGAGTCGCTCAGAGCTTTGTAAAGGGACGCAGCCTTGCCGGCGAGCCCATCGGCAACGCGGCCGACGCGCAGGCAGGCGACCGGCCCGTCGTAGAGCCCGGATTGAAGCAAGGGCGCATCTTGCGCGGGGACACTGGAACCGGCATCCGATTTCCCGGGCACGAGCGAGACCTTCGCATGAAGCTGGTCGAGGAGTCCCTGCACCGCGGCTTGATTCAGCTCTTCCGAACTCTGGCCGGCCAGGTGGCTGCGGATCAAATCATACACCTCGTTGAAATCCGGCGGCGTGTTGGTGACGTCGGCCCGCCCCGGGTTGGCTGAAAGCAGCAGCGCGGCGACACCGGCGGTCGGGATGATTCGTCGTAAATGCTTCATAGTATCATTTTGCTCAAATCTGCGGGCGGGAACTGTTTTATGGATGTAATGCCCGGGCGCCAATATCGCGCCTAAACTGCGCGCCGTCAAAACGGATTTTTGCGACGGCGGCGTAGGCGGCGGCCTGCGCGGAGGCCAAATCCGGGCCGAGCGCGGTCACGCCCAGCACACGGCCGCCATTTGTGACAACCTGGCCGCTGGAAAGGACTGTGCCGGCATGGAAGATTTTCGTGTGGGGAAGGTGTCCGGCCTCGTCCAGGCCGGTGATTCCCCTGCCCTTCTCGTATTTGCCCGGGTAACCGCCCGAGGCCATCACCACGCAGACAGACGCCATGGGGCTCCATTTCAATTCGTGTTTGGCCAGCGTACCGTCAACGCTTGCGTCAAGGAGTTCGACGAGGTCATTCTCAAGCCGCGTCAGATAAACCTGGGTCTCCGGGTCGCCGAAACGGGCGTTGAACTCCAAAACTTTCGGCCCGTTCTTGGTCAACATCACACCTGGATACAGAATGCCGCGAAAATCAATGCCCTCGGCGGCGCAGCCCTTGAGCCAGGGGTCCAAAATTTTCCGGCCCGTGTCGGCCAGTTCGGCGTCGGTCAAAAATGGCGTGGGCGAATAAGTGCCCATGCCGCCGGTGTTCAGTCCTTGATCACCATCGAGGGCGCGCTTGTGGTCCTGGGCGGTGGGAAAAAGCTTGGCGGATTTGCCGTCGCACAGGGCGTGGAGAGAAATCTCGGGGCCTTCCAGAAGTTCCTGAATGACGATGCTGGCCCCGGCAGCGCCAAAGGCCTTGCTGACCAGGATTTCATCGATGGCGCGATTGGATTCCGCTGGGTCGTGGCAAATCAAGACACCCTTGCCCAACGCCAGGCCGTCAGCCTTGACGGCGCACTTGCCGCCGAGCGCGGCGGCAAATTTCTTGGCATCGGCGGCATTCGAGAACCCGCCGGCGCGCGCAGTGGGAATTCCGTATTTATCCATGAACCGCTGCGAGAAAACTTTCGAGGACTCGAATTGCGCGGCCTGTTTATTTGGGCCCCAGATGCGCAGGCCGTTTTGTTGGAACAAATCCACGATGCCAAGGGCGAGCGGGTTGTCCGGGCCGACAACGGTCAAATCAATCCGCTGCTCCTGCGCGAAGGCCAGCAACGCGGGCAAATCTTCCGAACCGGTGTTTAGGCAGGCGACGGGGGATTGGTTTTTAGCCAATCGCTCCTCCGCGATGCCGGCATTTCCCGGCGCGCACCACATCTGGGTGACGTGCGGAGACCGGGCGAGTTTCCAGACGAGCGCGTGTTCGCGTCCGCCGGAACCGATGACCAGGAGTTTCATTGCGGACGGATTGAAGCAGGAAAGCGGCAGAACGGGAAAGTGTTTTTGTCCGGCCTCTGCCGGAGCCGCAATCTTGCGGGAATATAAACAAAAAGCGCGGAATGCTTTCGCACTCCGCGCTTCGTGAATTATTCTCAGATCCAGCTTACTGGCCGAACCGGAAGAACGTGGACGAGTTCGTGCTGGTGTTGTTGGTAAGCGGAGGCGTGGCCCCGACCACATCCACATAGGGGCCGGTCACGCTGGTGGCGGACTGGATTCCCAAGGTCGGATCCGACCAGTTAAGAATGGCGTTGCTCCCGACTGCGGTAATGTGCAGTGATGGGAACACGGAGTCGAAGCTGGTGCCGACCTTGAGGTTGCTCAGGTCAACCAGCCCGCCGTTGGCGCCAGATTCCCGGAGTTCAAAGTCCGAGATGTTAAACAGATTGGCGCCTGAAGGAGCGGGGGTGGTATCCGTCACGCTTTGCGATGCCTGGCTGGCGGGATTGACCCAGACAGTTGACAATCCGTTGGACAATACCAGCGACGTAACCACGATGTAGTTGCTGCCTGGCGACAGGTCCTGCGGGAACATTGCCCCGGTGGTGGCATCAGCGCCAAAGTTATTGATGCCAATCCGGTAGAAACCGGGCGCGGCACCGTTGGTGGCGGCAACAACCCGGCATTCGTAATTGCCGGTCACACCCGAGCCATCGTTGAATACCGCGAAGTAGGTGCCGTTCACGGTGGGCATTTTGGTGGGATCCAGGGTGGGATCCATGTTGACGATGAAGCTGGAGTAGAGCACCGACGCACTGTTGGTCTTGTAGGGAGCGCCCAGCAACGGAGTCTGCAGGTTTTCGGTGTTATCCACCGTATCAACCACCACGACACCGCCGCCGGCCTGCATTTGCCCGAAAACGCCGCTGAGATGATTCCAGAAGCCGCTGGAGATCGTGTCGAGCGAGCCGCTGCCGTCATAGTTGAAATAGTCAACGGTCACGACATTCGTGTTTGGCCTGACCATGACGGCCACGCTCGCGGTCGTGCTTTTGGGCTCCAGCATGTCGTTGTCATTCACCGTGACACTGACGAGGGCGACGCCGAGCTGGCTGGCGGCCGGAGTAATGGTCACCGTGGGGTTGGTCGTGCCCTGGTTGCCAACAACAATGTTTGCGGCAGGGATCAGCGTGTTATTGTCCGAAGCGACGCTATAACTCAGGCCGCTGACCGGGGTGCGGTCATCACCCACCTTGAACGGGATCGTAATGGTCTTGTTCGCCAGGGTATTGGTGGACTTCAAAGCGGTGAGGGAGTTGGTGGGAGGCAGATTCAACGAGGTCACTGTCAAGGTGAACCATGTGGCCGTGGAATCCCCGTTGCCGTCGGTCACAGTGACCAGAATCGGAGCCGCATCAATGTTGTCGCCGATCGGGTTGGGTTGGATGTTCAGCGTGCGGTTGGCGCCGCTTCCGCCGAAGGTGAAGGCGGGATTGACCTTGGTCGGATTCAGCGACACGGCGGAAACCGTCAGGGCACCGGCCGGCGTTTCAGCGTCACCCACGGTGAAATTGAGGGTGATATTGGTGAAATCCGGCATGTTGGTATTGCTAAAAGAGCTGATGGTCGGCGGCGTGTTGTTGTTGGTGATGGCATCGCCGCTAATATTTACAATGTCATAAGTCACGGTACCTGCTGTGCCATAAGTATTGGCCGTGCCGACGTAGTTGCTGGTGACGACTCCGGCCACACCGGCGCCATAAGTCGCGGAGCTTTGGAACTCGGTCACCACGCGGATGCCGAAGTTGGGGTTATTTGCGACACCCGGGAAACCGGCGAGACTGTAGCTGTAAGGCAGATAAGTGGTGCCCGTGCCGCCAAAGGTTGAGCTGGAGGGATAATCGATCCAGGTGGTTCCATCGGTGGTGTATTGCAGGCGTTCGTAATCACTGGCGGTGGCAGAGACGCGGGAATCGTAGGAGACGGTGATGTTCTTGGCGCCGGCGGTGCTGACGTTAAACTGGATGCCGTTCTGCTTGTTCAGGCCGCTGGCGGGATAGTTGTCCGTGCCCCACGAAAAGTTGGTGGTGCCGAGACCAAAGCCGGGGCCATCCTCGGGATCCACGGAGCCGACGAACGGGGATGTCCCAGGTAGATTGCACGTCCCGACCGGGGAAGCGGTGCCCACACCAAACCAGGGAAAAGGACTGGCGAGATTGTTGGGGAAGTTAGTTTGATTAAAGTTCCAAAACGCCAGCGTCGCGCTGTTGGCCACGGAAATCAGCGAAGCCACCGAACTGGTGACCGAGCCAAAGCCATTGCTGACGACGACCACAAAGTTTGTGGGGTCGGTGGGCTGCAGGTTGGTCAGGGTGAGCGTGCTGCTGGCAACGCCTGAAGCCACCGAACCCGAAGTTTGCGCACCGGGATTGACGGGACCGATGATATTGCCGCTGGTGTCCGAGAAATACCACTGGTAGGCAGGCGATGTGCCCGCCGCCGTCACAGAAAACTGCACGGTGCCGTCCAGCAATCCGAACGCGCTCGCCGGCGGGTTGACGATGATCGGGTCGATGACCGAAAGAGAAACCAAGGGACTGGCGGCCATGCCCGTGTTGTTGGTGAGCACCACAAAGTAGTCTGCGGTGTCGGCCCCCTTGACATTAGACAAGGTCAGCGTCGAAGTGGTGACACCGGGGATGAGGTTGGTGGTTCCACCGACCACTTTGTACCAAAAATTGCTGGCGACGTCGCCCTGGGCGGTGACAGTAAACGCCACCGTGCTGCCGGCATTGGCGGTAACGCTGGAAGGCGACACGGAAAGATCAAACGGCGCAACGCCGGCGGAGGAAATATTTCCTATGATTTGCAAATCCGGCATGGTGACCGGCGAGGCGTTGTTGATGTACCAGGTGCCGGCGGTGCCGGTGGCGCCCCAGTTCACCAGACGAAAGAAGTTGGTCACGGACGATCCAACATTTTGAAGGGCGGCAACGCCGGAGAGGTTGTTGGTAAGGCCGCCGGTCACGGACACTCCGGCGGTGCTGTAAGTCAGGGCCGCGATATTCGTATAGTTGATGCCATCGGTGGAGTATTGCAGTTCGCCCAAATTCGGGCCGGTGGCGGAATTATGGAAGAATAAAATATTGGTCGTGAAGGAAATGGTATAGCCGGGATTTGCCGCAACGGAGTAAGTGATGTAAAGGCCGTTACGAATCGAATTTGACTCGTTGCCGGCGAATCCCGCGTTGGTCCAGCCGGCTCCTCCGAACACGCCCGTCGTGGTTACCGCGGTAATGCCCGGGCCTTTCGTGAGCGGACCGATGGTCAGGTTGCCATCGGAAGTGGTGGGCGGAACCGGTACGGTGCCACCGCTGGCGGGGAGCGGATTGACGGCCCAGCCGGCGAGAAGTTCGCCGGTGATATTTTCCTGCGCGGAAGCACGGCCGACAATCAGGCACATCGCGGTGGCGAGCGCCGCGGCGTTGAGGATTTTCTTGAACATTTTCATTTTGATTCAGGGTTGGGTGAGGTTGCTGATGGTTGGGGGTGGAATTTATAAAATCAGTCCGGGGTCATTGGTGATGGATACCAATACATGGTGCGGGGCGTTTGCCATTCAAGGGCGATGGTGCCGGTGACATGGAAATCGTCATCCGCCTCGCCCTGCGTCCGATGAAACTCATTGGTTCGCGCGGCGCGCGAACTGCCGTCGCACATGGCAAAATTGCCGATCTTGTTGTGGTCATGCCGCGCGATGGCGTAAAAACCGGTCACGTTTGACTGGGCCGGGCTGGTGGTCAAAGACGAATCGGGATCCACCTCGGCCAAGAAAATGGTGAGCGACGGTGAGACGATGTCGGGCAGCTTGGTCTGTGAGACACCCGTAGGATTGCCGCGTGAATCGTAACGCGTGGAATAATTGACGCAGAGGCGGGAGTTTTCGCCATACATGAAAAATGCCTTCCTTACCGTGGGAACCGGACTTTGATAGGTGCTGTTGGGCTGGGGAGCGCTGGGGCAGGAAAAGATGGTCGGTCCGCCGGGCAAGGGAGGATTGGTGGTATTGCCAAAGCCGCCGTACTGCCTGACCAGCGGCATTTGCGAGACAGTGGGAGCCACGCAGTTATACCAGGCATAATCCAGGTTGTCAGTGGCATCGGGGCTGCCCGGATCATTTATGGCCCCGGCGACGTTGCCTTCTTCGGGAACGAAATCGCGGTTATCGTCCGCATACATGTGAAAGGCGAGCCCCCATTGGTGCATGTTGCTGAGGCATTTGATGCTCTGGGCGCGTTGCTTGGAGGAGGCGAGCACCGGCAAAAGCAGCGCGGCGAGTATGGAAATGATGGCGATCACCACCAGCAGCTCGATCAAAGTAAAGCCAGGCCGGCCGTTGAAACTGGCGTTTGTCCGCGGCATCGGAATGAATCCGGCGGCGCCCGAGTCCGTCTTCCTATGATTGGTAATCAAAGTTATTATATATATGTTTGCGTTTTCTACCGCATGCAGCGGATGTCCGTATCCGCACATGACCAACTCGTCTTACCTAGCATGACTTTAGGCGATGCGTGTTACGTCGGAGAGACGTGACGGTCACGTTCCCGAAAAGACGCGTGATTTTTTTTATCGAGGGAAGTTGCCAGTTCTTAACTTGATCTTCGTCCTCCTGTAACATCAGATTCGCAAGGTCATGAAAATCATGAATCATAAAATTGTGAAACTCGCAGGTGCATTTTGTCTTTTTGTCCGGCTGATGGCCGGCAACGCGGGCGCGTGGGATTACGAGGGGCATCGCGCCATCAACGAGCTCGCGCTGGCCGCGCTGCCGACGAATTTTCCGGCATTCGCGCTGACGCCGGAGGCGCGGGAGCGAATTGCCTTTCTGGCGGGCGAACCGGACCGCTGGCGGAACACGCCGGACCTTTCATTGCAGCAGCTCAACGGGCCGGATCATTACATTGACCTGGAGGAACTGGACCGTTACGGGATGACGACGGACGCGTTGCCGGTGATGCGTTATGACTTCGTGGGTGAAATGGCGGTGTACCGCGCGGCGCATCCCGACCAGTTCCCCGCGCCCGACGTTGGCACAGATCCGGCACACATTCGTTACATCCCCGGGTTTTTGCCATGGACCATCACGGAGTACACGGCGAAGTTGAAATCGGCGTTCAGCTACCTGAAGGCTTATGAGCGCGGGGGCGGAACGCCGGAGGAAATTGCCCAGGCGCAGGCGAACGTCGTTTATCTGATGGGCGTCATGGGACATTATGTGGGCGACGGTTCGCAGCCGCTGCATACGACCATCCATTTCAACGGGTGGACGGGCGCGAATCCAGCGGGCTACACGACCAACCATTCATTTCATGCGTGGATTGACGGCGGTTATTTCCGGATGACCGGCGGGATCAAGTACGACGAACTGGCGGCCAGAATTCTTCCGGCGCAACATGTGGGCGACCCGGCGCGGCCGGACGGGATTTTTCGCGCGGTGGTGAGCTACCTGGCCGAACAGAACAAGCTGGTCGAGCCGCTTTACGGGCTGGAAAAGAACGGGAGCCTGACGGGTGACGGGGAGAAAGGACTTGCGGGAAGGCCGTTCCTGGAGGGCCAACTGGTGAAAGGCGGCCAGATGCTCGGCAACATCTGGTTCACCGCGTGGTCGGATGCGCCGATTGATTCCTATCTGGCGCGGCAACTGGTGATGCGCCAGACGGCCGGCGCGGCAAACAAATAGTGCCTACGGCTGGAGGCGGAAGAATTGCGTCGCCGAACTGAGCGGCAGGGTCGCGGTCACCTGCCCGCCGTTGGTCTGGATGGTGGCGGAGGTATTGGTCCAGTTTCCGGAAGTGACATCGGAGGCGGCATACACTGAAAACGAGGCGGAGCTGTTCACGGGCCATGTCAGGAGGACGTTTCCGCCGTTGACGGAAATGGCGGGGGACGGAATGTAATAGCCCATGCCGATCAATTCCATGTCGAAGCCCATGCTGGCTTTGGAGGGCGATATTTTATGGACTTCCACGGCGATGATATTCGTACCCGAGATGGGATTTGGCGTCGCGATATTGGTGGGATAGTAGGTATAGGAGGGATCAAAACCGACGAGGGCGGCGGCGGCGGCATTGGTGTAAACGATGGGCCCGCCGGGCATGTTGGAGCGAAAGGCTTCGAGGCCGTCCAAGTAAGCAACCCCGCCATCCACCCGGAGAAGGCGGTATTGGAGATTCGTGATGACACCGTGGTTGGGTACGACGATCAAGTGACGGAAATAGGTGGTCATGTTCCGGTTGGTCGTGTTTCCGCCATAACCGACGGTGGTCACGGTGGTACTGTCGCCATAGCCCAGACGGGCGGGGCCGCTGCCCCAGGCGCTGTCGTCATAATTGGTCTGGGACCAGTTGGTGCCGAGGTCCACCCCGGTGTCGTTGTATTTCCAGGAATCGCCGCCGTGGATAAGGGTGGTGGTGAACTGGTTGGTGGTGACCGTGATGGCCTGGATGCGGGTGAAGAATTCCTGGGCGATGGCCTGCAGGCCGGCGGGATTGGGATGGAGATGGTCGCCGCCGATCATTGTGGTCGGGTTGACGACGGAGAACATGTCGGCGAGGGAAACCTTCTGGCCAAGGGCGCGGCGTTGATTGATCACGGCCTGGAGGTAGGCGTTGTACTTGTAAACGTTGCCGCTGTACTGGCCGTAGTTGAGGCCCGCGATCATGGCGTTGTCGAGGCTGGTAATTTTGCAGCAGATGATGTTGACGTTGGGCGCGATTGAAAAAATGGTGTCGAGGAGATGGGGCAAATCGTTCGAGGCGACCTGGCCGGGATCACGTCCGCGGCCGATGTCGTTGGCGCCGATCAAAAGCAAAATGAGGTCGGGGGTGTTGGCGGCAAGGGCGTCGGGGACGATGTATTGCAGGTCCACGTTCGTGCCGGCGTAACTGTAAACGGAATACGTCAAAACGCCGGGCGGCGCGATGACCGAACCGCAGTAGCCTTCGTGCGCCGTCTTGGTGAAACCCGCGGAGGGGTTGGAATGATTGCGTCCGACGAAAGTGAACGGATAGCCGCTGTTATCCAGCAGGGGCTGCAAATACGCGCGCCAGGCGCCGTTGTATTCGCAGTCGTCGGTGATGGAATCGCCGATGGCCATGATCTTGACGGGGTTGTTCGTGCTGTAGTTGGCGAGGACGATCTGCCCGTGTGCGGATGAAAACACGCCAAACAGCAGCGCACAGAAAAAAAACGCTCGCCGACAGGTGTGAAGGTTCATTGCTTTAAGCATGGCACAAATGGAGGTGAAAATAAATGCAATTCAGGAGGAGGAACTACAAGATGGTCAGCCGCCGGCCTCGGCGAAGCTGACGGGAACGGTGCCAAGCCCGACCACGGGTTCGCGGACGGCGCGCAAATCCACTTCGCGGCCCTTCCAGGTTGGCTCGCCGACGTGGTTCAGCAGACCGAGACGGTAGCGCCAGGAAATCCCGTAGTACGGATTGCCGGTGGGCCAGAAGGAGATGGCGTCCACGCGCGCCTCGCGGGCCATTTCAATGGCGCGTTCGATGGAGCGGCGACGGTCATTCCAATTAAAGAGGAGGTATTTCCATTCGATGAGCGGATGGGACAGGCCCCGGGAGTTGCGGTAATCCACGAGCGCCTTCATGTTGTCGTAGGCCTTCTCGAAGCTGCCAAGCTTTTCGTATTTCTTGAGCATGGCGTCATCCACGCCGGCGATGGAGAAGAAAAGATGGCTGGCGTACATGGCGGCCTCGCGCTTGGCGTCGCTGTTGAGGATGATGCCGTTGGTGGAGATGACGATGCGGCAGCGGGGATTTTTGGCGCGGATGATGGGGAGTTCCTTGCCGATGTTTGGGGAAAGGAATGGCTCGCCGAGATTGAGGTAAAAAAGCTGCTGGAGGCCAAGCTCGTGGACGAGGTCGGCCATTTTGGAAATTTGGTCGAGCGGCATCTGCCGTTGGGTGCGGATGAGGGCGGCGCTCTTGCGGTCGCAGCCGACGCAATCAATGTTGCAGCTCACGGTGTTCTCGAGGAGCATGCCGCGATAAGGCAGACGCACGGCCGGGAGGTCGGCGGTACCGCGGAAAGGCGAGGCAACGGGCGCCTCGACGCCGGGGGCGGTGGCGGTTTTCGCAAGCTGAGAGGTAAAAAAGTCGTTGGGGATTTTGGATCTGGCAATGCGCCGGAGGTCGCCGCAGCGGGTGCAGGCGGAGATGGGGATTTTACCGCGGGCCAGTTTTTCGCGGAAATCCTGGGCCACAGGGCCGAAGAAGACCTTGTCGAACGAATCCTTTTTCAGATCGCCGAGGTGGCCGGAGCCATCGTAATCCTGGCAATTGCAGGAGACGGTGAGGTCGGAATTGACGGTAATATTGTAATCAGACTCGCCGTGGAGGGCGGCGCAATAGAAGGCCTTGCCGGTGAGGCGCGCCTTGGTTTCGTAGAACGCCTTGAGGCCTTTACGAATGACGTCGCTGAGGAGCCAGTTGAACCGTCGTTTTTCTTTCTTCATCGCGCGCAGGAACTTGGGAGTGACTCTACGCGAAAAAGGGGCAAAAAGCAAGGTTTTTGGGAGGTCGCGAATTCAAGGCCGCCGCGGCGGCCAGTTATATGACAATCTGATAGAAGGCACCCGTCCTATGCCAGCGTCGCCCTGAAACCGTACCCAAATAATCTTGAAATTTGCCCCGGATTATGGGCACCATGCCACGTTCAATATTCTAGGGCTTTGCCTCACGGAGAAAGTCGTGGTCCAAGAAATGAAAGCATTCATCAAGGGGTTGGCTGGCGAAGGAATTGTCGCCCTTGCCATGCTCGCGACCGGGCTACTCGCTCCGCAAATTGCGCAGGCCGAAGGGACGCTTTATTTTTCAAATCTGAGCCAGAATTCGGCAGGCAGTGTGGCTGTCGGAAGTGATTCATGGATCGCGCAGGCATTTTTTCCGTCATTTAACCCCGGAGGGTATGACCTAAATTCCGTTCAACTCCTCATGGGTGCGACTTCTGGAAGCCCCGCTGGATTTTCTGTTTCAATTTATACAGGGCCTCGCATTCCAGAGTTCCTCGTTGGCAATCTGGTTGGTCCCGATCCGTCAGCTGGCGGTATTTTCACTTACAATGCGTCCGGCATTACTCTGTCGAGCGGTACTGATTATTTTATCGTCGTCACTGCGGCAACGCCACTTGCAGATGGGGCTTATAATTGGTCTGTTGCAGACACAACCAGCCACAGTGGCCAGTGGGGGCGTTCGGATGATTATTTTAGTTCTGTTAATGGTTTAAGTTGGTCTGCCTCACCCTCTCCAATCGATCTTCAATTCGCAATCTTTGCCACACCCGCTCCCGAACCGGGCGTCATCGGCTTGTTTGCGCTGGGCGGCTTGTTCGTTGCCTTCCAGCGCCGAAAAGCAAGGTTGGCTCAATGAAGAACCCGGTCATCTGCGGCATTTTTATTCTCGCAGCCGGGTTGCTCGTTCCCAAACTAGTCCAAGCCCAAGGCACACTCCAGGTTTCCAACCTGGGACAGACCCCAACCGGCAGTGCGGCTCTGGGGAGCGACTCCTGGATCGCTCAATCATTTTTTGTCCTAGCTAATAATCCGAATACCTACTCGCTTGATTCCGTACAATTACTGATGAATCCCGGTTCGGGGCAACCCAGCGGATTCAGTGTTTCCATTTATAACGTCTCCAACGGATCGCCACAAGCCGACCTTGGGACGCTTGCCGGGCCTGATCCGGTGGGCGGCGGCGTTTTCACGTATGCTGCATCAGGGATTACGCTTTCCGCCGGGAACTACGCTGTTGTCGTGACCGCTTCAACGCCTCTTGTGCAAGGCTATTATGATTGGAGTGCGGCAAACGGCCAGACACCAGGCAACGGGCTTGCTATCGATAACAATTATTTTAGCTCGACTGACGGTTCAAGCTGGACGGGCCATGTTCGCCAAAATGTTTTTCAAATGGCCATTTACGCCACACAAACTCCCGAACCGGGCGTCATCGGCTTGTTTGCGCTGGGCGGCTTGTTCGTTGCCTTCCAGCGCCGAAAAGCAAAGCCTTTTTAGAAAGTTCCAGTTGACACGGGGCACCGTGTGGCCGACGATGTAGATGTCGGTCAGGGGTCTTCCTATCGCGCAAGGCCCTGAAATGGTCCAAGGTCCAAAGCCCAGATTTTAAGTGACAGCCGAGATGATTTTGAGTCTCAAGTTTTCAGCCCGGAGGGCGGGTTTCCGCGCGGGCACCGGGCAAAAATTGCCGGGTGGTATGGATCGTAACGCTTATGATGAAGGGGGTCAGCAAAATTCAAAACGCGAAATTTAAAATTCAAAATTGAAGAGGAAACAGTGAACGGACAGGTTTGCGGCGAGACGCCACAAAGTGCTTCCGCACAGGCAATACCCGCGGGACGCGGGTGCTTGCTACCCCTGAAATGGCGGCGACCGACATTATCCGCGGCTTTTGGACGGCTGGCGGCGTCTCGAGATTTCAGGAAGCGCCGGAATGGGCCCAGAAAACGTCCGACGGGCCGGACTTCGGCGGGTAACGACGCATATCGTCGCATAACGACGTTTAATAAAATTTTCGAAGCAGGCCAATGGAAGGAGAAAGATATGAATCAACGTAAGTCGTTGATTTCTCACTTAACGAAACAGATGAGAAGGTCTGTCCATTCGCAAGTTCATGAGTTCAAGAATATTGCATCCCAAAACTAATGAGCCTTTGCAAGCGATTGGTTTCTCGCCGGTTATAGATATTTCCCGCCTCATTTCACGAGTTTTCGTGGCAGGGGATTATCCCTTCTCAACAAGTATATCAAAAGCGTAATATGCCCCGTGTTGCAAGCCATAAGTGGACGATGCCCATACGGGATTGCTACCCACCGGGGGTGTGCGTAGATTGGACAGCATATTCTGTGACGCAAATTATTGGCATCGTTATGAAGGACTGCTGCATTGCCATTGGCGGCGACAGCCGGTACTCCTACGAAAACGGCAAAGCAGATGACGGGCAAAAAAAAGTTTTCCGCCTGACGTTTGTGAACCAGGTTGAAGCGCTGATTGCATTCTGTGGGGTGGTCAATCCAGCAATCAAGGTGATAAAGCGAATAGAACATCTGGCCAGCAAAACGGAAGCAAAAAGGGTTGCCGATGTATGGTGTCTGGTCAGGCAAGCTATGACGGAATACAAGCAGGCTGAAATTGCCCGCAATAGACTTGCGAATAACACGGCAAAACAAGTGGAGCACTTCCAAAAGGAAAAGCAATTCTTCGCCTTTATGGTTGGCTTCTATGTGAAAGGCAATCCGCGTTTCAGGCCGCATTTGTTTACAACTGACATTGTCAATATCCAACACCGTTCCCACCCTCGGTACGCAACTCTCGGAAGCGGTGAAAGAGAATGCCGGGCGATCTTGAAAGACTTTTTTAAACATCCATCGCTTCTAAAATACAAATACAGTGTCCCGGTAATCATCGAAGCCTTGGAGCGCATCAAGGGCCAAAGGTTCACTTGCGGTGGCGCACTACAGGTCGGCACAATTGATGCGTGGATATTGGACCCGAAAACGCATTTGCCAAAGGCTCCGGTTCTGTTTGATGATTATGAGCGCAAGCCGCATTTTGCTATTCTGAAATGGTATCAGGGTGCTTTGAAGCAATTACGCGACCGCAGCGAAGCCTTGACGACAACCCTACTGGATAAACTGTACGATGACATCGGCGAAGCAACAGCAAAACACAACAAGGAACATGGCATCGAATGAAACCAAAGAAAATTGACCAAACCAACAAGCCGGAGTTTTTCAAACTGCTGAATCGCGCTGCTCACCCGCTGTCGCCATCAGCCTTGCAAACATCGGGGTCTCAGAGTGCCGGTGATTGTGCCGATAAGCAAACTCGTTCAAATACTTCTGCAAATGCTGCGAAGAAACGTGATGGAAAGTCCCGCTGATGGAACGCTTCAACTGTGCCCAAAACGATTCGATGCCGTTCGTATGAATGTTGCCGTTAACATATTTGCCTTCGCTGTGGTTGATGGTCTTGTGATTGAATCCAAGCGAAGTGAGCGAGCCATAACTTGGAAACTCATCCGTCATCACCGTTGTGCCGCGCTTGGTGGTTTTGCAGATGTTGGTCACAAGCGAACGGGCACTCACGTCCGGGGTTGCCTTCACAACAATCTTTCCGCCGCGCCGAAGGACTCCAACCACAGGAGTCTTGCCCGCCGCTCCGCGTCCGCCTTTGCCTTTGCGAACCCCGCCGATATACGCCTCGTCTGCTTCCACTGTTCCGCCGAACCGCTCTTGCTGCCCCATCGGAACATTCATCAACTGCCGGATTTGATGATTGATTCTCCAAGCGGTTTTATAGGTGACCCCGGTCTGCCGCATCAGTTCCATGGCGGATACCCCGTTGCGGCTGGCGGTCATCAGAAACATGGCGTGGAACCAAGTTTTAAGGGATGTAGGGGACTTATGGAAAATCGTCCCGGCAGTCGGGGCAATCTGGAAACCACACCACGCGCAGGCGTATTGGCGACGGCCCGTCATGGGGTGAAAGCAGCCCGCCTTGCCACATTTCTCGCAAGTCCCGCCGTTCGGAAACCGTTGGTCAAACAGGTATTGCAGGCAGTCGGCATCGGTCTTGAACTGCTCGTTGAAGTCCCGAACCGTGTATTTCGTATCTTTCATGCCTAAAACCTACCATATGAATTACTTGTTGTCAAGGGATAATTACCTGGTTTAAATGATTCGCGAAAGGCAGCGAAAAAGGCAGTTTTGCCGCAAATCGATGGCTCTTTCGGACCGGCAATAATTAAGAGAGAAGAGATTTCAGATGATGCGGGCGTGGCCCTTGCCATGGACGACTTCGCCAATCTGCCAGGCGGCCTGGCCGTGTGCGCGGATGAACTTGAGGACGGCGTCCGTCTGGTCGCCGGCAACAATCGCGGTCATGCCGATGCCCATGTTGAAGACTTCATACAGCTCGGCCTCGGGCACGCCGCCCTTGGCTTCGATGATCTGAAACACGGGCAGGATGTTCCAGGTGCCCTTGCGGATGATGACGTCGCAATTCTTCGGCAGGATGCGGGGGATGTTGTCCACAAAACCGCCGCCAGTGATGTGGGCGAGTCCCTTTATGATTGCGGATTTACTGGAACGCTCGCCCTCACCCCTGCCCTCTCCCCCAGGAGAGGGAGTACCGGCTCCGGCACCCGGCGATTTACCTGCACGCGCACCAACGACACCGCTCTTTTTTCCCGGCGCGCCCGCACGTTTGGAGTAATTGAAATGATGCAACAATTTTTGGATCAAGGGGCCGTAGCTGACGTGGACTTTCAGGAGCTCATCGCCAACGGTGCCGTCAAAGCCGTCAACGCGGCTTCCAGGCTTGAGCTTGAGCTGGTCGAAAAAGATTTTGCGGGCGAGCGAATACCCGTTGGTGTGCAGGCCGCTGGAGGCCAGGCCGATGACGGCATCGCCACGGCGGATGGTCTTGCCGTCGAGGATGCGGGATTTTTCGACGACGCCGACGATGGTGCCGCTGAGGTCGTATTCTCCGGGCTGATACAGGCCGGGAAGCTGGGCGGTTTCGCCGCCGATGAGGGCGCAATGATTGCGGGCGCAGCCGCGGGCGAAGCCGGAAATCAACTGGGTGAACACATGGGGCTGGAGCCTGCCGGTCCCGATGTAATCGAGGAAGAAAAGTGGCTCGGCGCCAAGGACGGCGATATCATCCACGCAATGGTTGACGAGGTCCTCGCCGACGGTGTCATGGCGGTCCAAGGCAAAGGCGAGCTTGAGCTTGGTGCCGACACCGTCGGTGCTGGAGACAAGGACGGGCTGGCGGTATTTTTTGACATCAAGGGCAAAGAGACCGCCAAAGCCGCCGACCTTGCCGAGGACTTCGGGGCGGCGGGCGGAGGCAAGGAGTTGCGGGAGGGTGGCCTTGACGCGATTGCCGAGTTCAATGTCCACTCCCGCGCCAGCATAAGCTTTTTGTTTCATCGAAAGGCAATACGAAATGGCTTCGATGCGCGGCGGTCAATGAAATTCTATCCAAGAATGGCGGGGTGGGCGTCGTTTCCCCTCTCCTCTCCTCCGACCCGGGAGAAGAGGGAGGGGCGACAACCCACACACCCAATACCTACAAGGCGGGCAAAGTTAAGGCAGGTTCCATGCGAGGTTGCGATGGCCTGCGAGAAAAAAAGTCGGGGTCGAACCATCTGGGCGCCCCCCCGTAATGCAGCGCCCAGATGGTATTCAACCCCACCCCCTAAAGCTTGGATCATGACGGCTGGCGCCGCCGCGCGCCGTTTTGCCGCCGTTCGCGGGGCCCTTGAGCCACGCGGGCATGCGCCGGGGAACCAGCCGGTTGCCGACGCCGAGCAGGCGGGCCTGATGATCACCCAGATACGCGTAAGATGCGGTGTATCCGCCGAGCCACTTGAAGGAAGTGTTCTGCGGGCCGTCCATTTTCATCCTTCCAGTCGGAGTAAATATGTAAAGTTTTCGCGCCATAAAAATAAACGCCAGAGACTTCAAAACACTAAGAGCAAACACAATGCCAACACGAAAAAGGCTGAAACACAGGGGTTTTATGCATCACCTCGCACGAGCAGTAGGGATGCACACGCAAAGCGCGTGAATCTCACACAGCACGAGCGGAAGCCGCAGATGACAGCGCTGATTTACGCGGAAGGTAGCGCAAAAAATGGAAAAGCCTGCATCGCATCGGCTCTAACACCAACAAAAGTCACGAAATTGTCACGCTTCGGCCATCCACTTGTAACCCGCGTTACGGGTAATCTTCAGCCAAGCCCGAAGACAATGCGGCGACTCAATTGCAATAAAATCCACGCAGTCATGGGGCGCGTATAGAAATGAAAAAAACGATTATTACTTGTGGCTGGGCGGCCTTGCTGGTGTTCCCGGCCGGGGCGCAGGTATCCCAATTTCAACCGGGCCACCTCGCGGTGTTGCGCGCCGGAGACGGCGTGATGGATCTGCATTTGCGACAAACGCCGATGTTTGTGGACCAGTTCGACGCGAACGCCAGCAACGCGGCCCCATCTTTTACGGCGCGCATTCCGACGAGCGGACCGGACGAGATCTTCATCAACGGCCACGCCGCCACGGAGGGCAACCTGACGCGGTCGGCAGACCACGCACTGCTGGCGTTTGCGGGTTACGGCGGGGTGGGCCTGCTCCAGAACGGCGGAACACCTTCCACGATGGACATTCCGCGCGGCGGTTGCACGATTGATGTTTCCGGAAAAGTGCACGCGTTCCTTTACGGCGGAGTTCCGGCGGGGACGAAGGCGAATCCCAGGGGCCTGGCCACGGACGGAAGCAATAATTTCTGGGGCTGTGGCAATGCGTCGGGAGCGATGTATTACAATCCGGTTGATCATAAGGTGCCCGAGCGATTCAGCGCGCTGCCGAACAGCCGCGCGGTCAGAATCATCGGCAACGCGCTTTACATGACCGTGAACGCCGCCGATGCCTATGCCGACGGAGAAAAGGCCGGCATTTACGGGTTCCAGCCTGATGCGCTGCCGCGAACCAAGGACACGGAGGTGGTTTTGATCATGCCGACAGCGGAACAGTACAAGAAGGTCGTTGGATTTGACATGAACTCAGCCGGAACCATCGCTTATACGAGCGATACGAGCGCGGGCATTCAGAAGTACGTGAAGTCGGGCGGCACGTGGAGTTTTGCGTATAATTTTGCGATACCGCAGGTCATTCCGGCGGACCAGAATAATTCATCGGGATGTTTCGGGCTGGCGGTGGATTTCGGCGGGAAAGACCCGGTGATTTATGCGACGACGACGGAGGGTTACGGAAGCTCGGTCAATTCGAACCGGGTGGTGAAGATTGTGGACACGGGCGCGAAAGCCCCGGTGGTCACGCTGGCCTGTACCGGCAGCACAAACATGGTGTTCCGCGGCATTGACTTCACGCCGGAAGCCAAACCCTCTGCCATGGCCGCCAAGGGGAACTGACCCGCGGCCATTTTAAACTACACCACTTGTCAGACAATCAATGATGGCCGCCGCCCATGCCAAGCGCTGCGGTTTGTCGCCGGTTGAAAGCGACCGCATCCGCGTAGCGAACGCCAGTACCACCAAAAATATCCAGGGCCGAGCCGATGGTGAGATCAATCTTCCCCTGCCCCAGCCGGGTGACTTCTTCCAGGTCGGCGATGGAATTTGCGCCACCGGCATAGGTGACGGGGACTTGTGCCCAGACGCCGAGGTTTTGAACGAGTTCACGGTCAATTCCCCCGCACAAACCCTCCACGTCTACGGCGTGAATGAGAAACTCCGCGCAACTGCCGGCGAACTGGTCCAGGGTCTGGCCGGTGACGGCAAGGTCGGTAAATTTTTGCCAGCGATCGGTCACGACAAAATGGTCGCGGCCCCGGCGGCGGCAGCTCAGGTCAATTACGAGCCGCTCCCGGCCGATGGCCTTGACGAGGGAATCGAGGCGGTCCCAATCCACGGCGCCATCGCGGAAGACCCAGGAAGTGACGATGACATGCGACGCGCCTTCTTCCAGGTAACTGGCGGCGTTGTCCAAATTGATGCCCCCGCCGATTTGAAGACCGCCGGGATAGGCGCGCAGAGCGGCCCGGGCGGCATCGTCGTTACCGGCGCCGAGCATGATGATGTGGCCGCCCTTGAGACCGTCACCACGGTAAAGTTCGGCGTAATAGGTGCTGGGACGGTCGGAGACGAAGTTGGTGCGCGGCGGTGCGTCGTCATCGGTGAGAGTGCCGCCGACGATTTGCTTTACCTTGCCTTCGTGCAGGTCAATGCAGGGACGAAACATCGGCTTAGATTACCCTGCCTGCGGGCGGGAGTCGAGAAGCGAAGCAAGGGCACCGCTCCTCGCGTCTCGACAAGCCCCGTTGGCGGGGCTTATGCTGTGGGGGATGCAACTGGTAAAAGAGCCGCTGGTGATTGCCGGGCGGGAGTTCGGTTCGCGCCTGATATTGGGCACGGGGAAATTTTCGTCGCCGGAAGCCATGCGCGACGCGCTGGCGGCGAGCGGGACGGAAATGGTGACGGTGGCGTTGCGCCGGGTGGATTTGAGCGGCAAAGGGGACCCGTTCGCGAACATTTTGGAGTTCATAGATCCGAAGAGATATTTGCTGTTGCCGAACACGAGCGGGGCGATGAACGCGGAGGAAGCCGTGCGGCTGGCGAGACTGGCCAACGCGGCCGGATTACCAAAGTGGGTAAAACTGGAAATTCATCCCGACCCGCGCTATCTGCTGCCGGACCCGGTGGAGACATTGAAGGCGGCGGAAATCCTGGTGAAGGAGGGTTTCACGGTGCTGCCATACATCAACGCCGACCCGGTGCTTGCGAAGCGATTGCAAGACGTGGGCACGGCGACGGTCATGCCGCTCGGTTCGCCCATTGGTTCCAATCGCGGCCTGCAAACGCGCGACCAATTGCGAATCATCATCGAGCAGGCGACCGTGCCGGTAGTGGTGGATGCGGGCATCGGCGCGCCGAGTCATGCCGCGGAGGCGATGGAAATGGGCGCGGACGCGGTGCTGGTGAACACAGCGATCGCCGTGGCACACGATCCCAACTGGATGGCGGTGGCCTTTCGCATGGCGGTGGAAGCCGGACGCCTGGCACGGGAAGTGGGACTGGGCGAACCACAGGAAACGGCCAGCGCGACGAGCCCCTTGACGGCATTTTTATCCGAACCATGAAAAAGACCACCCTGCCCCTTTCACGTGTGCGGCAAATATTGTCCGCCGCCGCCAAAACCCGCGCGTTGGTGATCGGCGATGCCATGCTCGACCATTTTGTCTGGGGTCACGTGGGCCGGATTTCGCCGGAAGCGCCGGTTCCGGTGGTGGATTTCACGCGGGAAAGTTTCATTCCGGGCGGCGCGGCGAACGTGGCGCGCAACCTGGCGGCGCTGAATGTGACGACGGAGTTGTTCGGCGTCGTGGGACAGGACACGGCGGCGGCGCAATTGAAGGAGTTGTTGCGCGAGCAGAAGATTGGCTGCGAGGGCTTGCTGG